>NZ_JARVRU010000014.1:0-28989 GCF_030209535.1 Lysinibacillus sp. fls2-241-R2A-57 | reverse complement strand
CACTTCATTCCTCCCACCTCTGAAGAAGTGGGCTTCCTGAAGCTCAATTCTGTGACCAAATAAATTAGGCACTATCGCTAATAAAATAAACCATATCCAGTCCATAATAGAATAAGGCCCGAAAGATTCACCTTTAATAAGAACATAGAAAAATAACGTAATTGTACTAACAACATAAACAATCATCGTGTAAGTCACAAGAGATAACCTTTTACGTACATCCTGTCCAAATAAAAAGTAAGCTGTAACGAGTGCGCACGCAATAAGAGCAAGCATATCTCCATAAAATGCAGTTCCACTAAGTTTAAAATCTCCCCAACTAATTAAAACACATCCGATTATCGCAATTGCTCCTGCAATAATAGTTTTTACAGTAATCTCTTCTTTAAAGAAAAAATATGTACCTATAAATGCAAACAGTGGCTGAAGGGCCACCAAAACTGTAGAACTTGCTACAGAAGTGTAATTGAGTGATTCAAACCACATTATAAAATGAAAGGCTAAAAATATCCCTGCAATTGAAGAAAAAAGCCAATCACGTATTCTTAATTGTTTGATCTCATTAGTGTATTTCCAAAAAAACAGAGGAGCCATTATTAAGACTGAAAACAACATGCGGTAAAACGCAATAACCCCTGCTTCTGCATTTGCTAATTTTACTAATATGGCAGACAAAGATACAGAAACAACACCAATAAAAATAGGGATGTATGGATGAATTTTTGGTTTCTCCATAAAATCCAACCTCCATTTAACTTATTTAGCGAAAGTTTGGGTACCCGCTGAACACTCACTTAAATCCACATTTATCTCACTACCTATATAGGTGGGTGACTTTTGCCTGAAAGAAGATCGATTATGCCTCGGCATAATTGCGTCTGGACACTCGCTGAAAGAAGTAAAAAAATACTTATACATCATTACTATCGTGATGTACAATACAAAAAAGTAATGTACATATAATAATGACACCTTGCATATCTCTTAGCAATACGAAATATCTGTGGAGGGTTGCTTATGGAAAACTTGTTTGGAAATATGATTACATATGAAGTTGGCATAAAATTAGTTATTGCAGCCACATTAAGTTTAGTAATCGGCATTGAAAGGGAATTAAAAAAGAAACCCGTAGGATTAAAAACGAGCTTAGTCATTGCTACATTTAGCTGTTTACTAACTATCATTTCGATAGAAACTGCCTATTCAACACCCCCAAGGTCTGATATCAATATTACCATGGACCCTCTTCGCTTAGCTGCCCAAGTTGTTAGTGGAATTGGATTTCTTGGAGCAGGTGTTATTTTAAGACGTGGAAATGATAGTATCTCAGGTTTAACAACAGCTGCAATGATTTGGGGAGCAGCTGGGATAGGAATTGCAGTTGGCGCAGGATTTTATATGGATGCTACATTAGCTGTTATTATCATTGTCTTCGGAATTGAGGTTTTATCGCCTTTCCTAATGAAAATAGGACCAAAACGGATTCGTATGCGGGAAATATCATTGAAAGTTCAGATAAACGATGATAAAAACAGTGAATCCTTTCTGCAATTTCTAAAGGAGAACAATATCATAATCGAAAACATCCGCATTCAAGATGTGCCAAATAATGATAATGTTTTACATGAATTAGATTTACGTTTATCATTAATTATCTCTGATAACTTACTGTCATTTTATCGTTCATTACGAGCACTACCTTATATAGAAAAAATAGAAATGGAAATTTTAAATTAGTTGGAGGATTCTTCGTGGCTGAATTATTAAAACTATTAAAAGACGGTAATAAACCCTCTCTAATGGCGGCATTTGTCAATGCCTTTTTAGGAATTATTAAAGGTGTTGCCTTTTTCCTTACAGGTAATGTTGCCATGTTTGCAGAAATGATGCACTCTCTAGGGGATGCCGCAAACCAATTTTTCGTTTATATCGGCTCAGCGCTTTCTAAAAAAGCACCGACAAAACAATTCCCTGCAGGCTTTGGCCGAATTGTAAATTTAGTTTGTCTTTTTGCCGTTATTATTGTAGCCATCCTTTCTTATGAAACGGTAAAAGAAGGTTGGCATCATTTTATACACCCTGCTGCAGAATCTAAAGGAATGCTCATTGCACTTGGAGTATTATTGATCGGGACTGTTTTAGAAGGGTCCGTTCTTGCTAAAGCTGCGGTTGAAATTCTCCATGAAGCCGGGCAGGAAAAAGCAGGAATATTAACAGCAATTCCTAAAGCTTTTGGCTATTTACATCGTGCAAAACCAGCAACAAAATTAGTATTTATGGAAGACTTAGTTGCTACAGGTGGTAATGTTTTAGCCTTCACCGCTATTTTAATCGCACATTTTACAGGCTGGACAAGAATAGAAGGACTAGTTTCAATGATTATTGGCTGTATGATGTTCTATGTAGTAGCAAAAGTGTTCCTTGATAATGCCCGTGGTGTTATCGGTGAAACAGACGAAGAAATGCTCAACCATATCGCTCATCTTGTTATGGATGATCCGAACATTCAAGATATTGTACGTTTAGAGGTCATTAAAGAAGGCGAATTTTTACATGTGGAACTAGTTGCTGAAGCTGATGCTAACCTATCACTCGCTTTTCTAGATGATGTACGCGACCATTTGACAGAGATCATTTCAAGTCAGAAGGGCGTATCAAAAGTAGCTATTTTATTTGATGAAGATGATGGGAAAATAGATTGGGTGCATATTGGCGAAAGACCAGATGACTCAACATTAAAACAGTAACATCAGCCTTATTATCCAAAATATTTTTTCTATAATAAGATAATTAGCCAATTGCCGTATTTCAGGCAGTTGGCTATTTTTTATATCTATATTAGATGATTTCGTTTTGATTAGTTGTATCTTCAATAGAGCAAATCTCTTCATTATTTACAAAAACATGATTTGTAATCAGAAAAGTTAATACTCTTTTTAATGCGATAATCTTTTTTACACCCCGTTGTTGAATAACTATTTTTGAGAATTTTAATGTCGCTATACGATTAGCTAATGCATATTCTTCAGCTTTCGTAATCTCTCTACCGTCTACCTGACATCCCAAAATAAAATGACCAGCATAAGAATCCTTCAATACATTAGAATGCATAGATTGGTAATGTACCTCTGCAATTGAATCATCATTATTCATCATTTGATGAGCCACCAAATAATTTTTCAAAGAACCATTTAAATCAATCGCGATAGCTGTATCTGCTAGTATTGTTCGATAATAGACTAGCACCTTTTCAGCATCCTTTAAATAAGGTTTCACTTCTACAACGATTTCCCCAGAAGAACGTACAAATACTTGTACACTTGCTTTATTTACACCGTCTGTAAAGGTAATATTCGTTTGGCCAAATCGTAAACTTTTAAAAATTATACTTTGATCAACAATGTATCCCCTGACAATCTGATCATTTTCAATTTGCAGTAAGTTAGCTTCAATTCCCAATACTTCTACACAATTTTGCATTTTATAAACATGCTGTTGAAATGACATCTCTATATTTGCTCCCTCTCCGTCCTTATCTGGTCTTTATTTTAATAAATATAGTTGAACAAATTCTGAACAATTCTACAATTAACGAGAAAATACGACAAAGACAAATATCAATTATGCCTCGGCACAATTGCGTCCGGAATCGGCTGAAAGAAGTTAAATAAAAAAAATACGAGACTACAACACGTAGCCTCATATCTATATTTAATATTAAAGTGAGTTTTGCAAAATAGTACGGACATCTTCTTCCTGTAATTTGTTGAAGTTTCCAAAAGGTCCATTTTGCATAGCATGTTCTACAATTTGATCGAATTTCGAATCATCAATTTCATAATCTGCAAGGCGACTCGGAGCTCCTAATGAAGTCCAGAATGCCGATAAACGATCAATCCCTTCATTTGCAACCTCTTCTATAGACTTTCCTGTCGCATCAACACCAAAGACGCGTGTTGCAAGGCCTGCAAAACGTTCTGGATTCACCGATACACTTAGACGCATCCAATGGGGCTGTAAAATAGCTAAACCACCTGCATGAGGAATATCGTAAACTGCAGATACAGCATGCTCAATATTATGTGACGCCCAATCTCCACGAGAGCCAATTGATAAGAATCCATTTAACCCAATTGTTCCAGCTAATAAAATGGTTTCACGTAATTTAGTATTCTCTAAATCTTCAAGTAATTTAGGGGCTGTAGTTATAACAGTTCGTAACACACCTTCACACATTTCATCTGTAATTGGTGTATTCGTCGCACTATGGAAATACTGTTCAAATACATGTGACATCATATCAACGATTCCATAAACTGTGTGATTCTTTGGTACTGTCACTGTATACGCTGGATTTAAAATCGAA
Organism: Lysinibacillus sp. fls2-241-R2A-57; assembly: GCF_030209535.1. Classification (NCBI taxonomy): domain Bacteria; kingdom Bacillati; phylum Bacillota; class Bacilli; order Caryophanales; family Bacillaceae; genus Lysinibacillus; species Lysinibacillus sp. fls2-241-R2A-57. Next base: position 24,623 of record NZ_JARVRU010000014.1, on the reverse strand, counting down.
AATTTCGGGAATGCAGCGGGGCTACCCCAGCCTAGTTTTTCTTCTGTAGCCGCGTTTGTTATGACAGATCCTGAGTTCATTTCAGAACCTGTTGCTGCTAGCGTTAAAACTGTTCCGAGCGGTAAAGCGTCCTGTACAAATACTTTACGCTTCACAATATCCCACGCATCACCATCATATTTTGCACCAGCAACTATTAATTTTGAACAGTCAATTACAGAACCGCCTCCAACGGCTAGAACAAGATCGATTTCTTCTTTTTTACAAAGATCAATGCCACGTCTTGCTGTTTCTACACGTGGATTTGGTTCTACATCGCTTAATTCAAAGATCGTTTTATCCGCTTCTTGTAATTTTTCGATGACGGCATTGTATACACCATTCTTCTTAATGCTACCTCCTCCATATACAACTAACACCTTTTTACCGTATGGCGCTACCTCTTTTGCTAGCTTTTCCAGTGCATCTTCACCAAAATGTAACTTCACTGGGTTATAAAATGTAAATGAATCCATTCAATTCGCCCCTTTCTAGTTGGATTTTCTCATATTTTTGTTGATGAAAGCAAAGATTAAATTTTGGACATATACTCATAATAAATTATCCGTCCCAGTTTAATCCGTCTGTTCAGATTTTGTTTAGTTAACCCATGTATAGTAAAAGCTTAGTACATGAAACAAAGGAATTTTATTTATGCTTAAAATTGCGATTATTAGCGGTGTTGTTATTATTATTGGAAGCTTCATACTTATGTGCATCCTGCAATTACGTAAGGAACGGAAAGAAAAAAAGATGATATTAGAGCAACGTCTTGAACATCTTCTTCAGTCGAATAAAAAAAGAAAAAACGAGTCATCCCATTAAACAGGAATGGCTCGTTTTATAATATTGAAAAATAAAATCAAAGAGGGGATTTTTGTAAATGTTACAGCACTTTAGAATGAGGATGATTTCCGTTCGACACTATTCGCTTTCCTACGAGCGCGATTTTCGGCATTTTATTAGCGATTCATGATGCTATCGGCAGTTCTCGAAATTTTATCAGCGATTTTCATGGTGTTATCAGCGATTTTCGGCATTTTATCAGCGATTTCCTCGGTGTTATCAGCGATTCTCTGCAGTTTATCAGCGATTTCCTCGGTGTTATCAGCGATTCTGGCATTTTATCAGCGATTTCCTCGGTGTTATCAGCGATTTTTGGCATTTTATCAGCGATTGGTATTTTGGAGCATCGATTCTCTTCCTTCGCTTTCGCACATAAAACACTTGTTGCTGATGTTTGTTTTAATATATTAGAATGACATGCCAGAATTCGAACGCCCCTGGAAAGCAACCCCCTCGTTTTGCCGATGAACCATACTTTATTTAATATGACACCTTTATTTCATTCACATAATAGTTTTTCACAAAAATGAAACGAGTCATCCCATTATTAAAGGAATGACTCGTTTTTAGTTATATATTGATTAAACCCATCCACGGAAGCGTGAAGCTTCTGCAGTACGGCGAACACCTACCATATAAGCTGCTAAACGCATATTAATGTTTCGTGTTGTCGCTGTTGTATAAACGTTTTCAAATGCATCAACCATTTTTTTGTATAGACGTTCTTCAACTTCTTCTTCTGTCCAGTAATAACCTTGGTTATTTTGTACCCATTCGAAGTAAGAAACTGTAACCCCACCAGCAGATGCTAATACGTCTGGTACAAGTAAAATGCCACGCTCAGATAAAATTCTAGTTGCTTCAGCAGTTGTTGGACCATTCGCTGCTTCTACTACGATGTTTGCTTTAACGTTGTGTGCATTGTCAGCAGTAATTTGATTTTCAATAGCAGCTGGCACTAGAATATCACAATCAAGCTCTAATAATTCTTTGTTTGAAATTGTGTTTTCAAATAAAGTTGTTACTGTACCAAAGCTATCACGACGATCTAATAAGTATTCGATATCTAAACCTTCAGGATCATGAAGTGCACCATAAGCATCTGAAATACCAATTACTTTTGCACCTAAATCATGCATGAATTTTGCAAGGAAGCTACCTGCGTTACCAAAGCCTTGAATAACAACGCGTGCACCTTTAATATCAATGCCACGTTTTTTCGCTGCTTCTTGGATAACGATTGTTACTCCTTGTGCAGTAGCACGGTCACGACCTTGTGAACCACCAAGCACTAGTGGCTTACCTGTGATGAAACCTGGTGAGTTGAATTCGTCCATACGGCTATATTCATCCATCATCCAAGCCATAATTTGTGCATTCGTAAATACGTCTGGAGCAGGGATATCTTTTGTTGGCCCTACGATTTGACTAACTGCACGTACATAACCACGGCTTAAACGTTCGATTTCATCCATAGACATTTGACGTGGGTCACAGATGACACCGCCTTTACCACCGCCATAAGGTAGATCCACGATACCGCATTTCAATGTCATCCACATTGAAAGCGCTTTAACTTCCTCTTCAGAAACTGCTGGATGGAAACGTACCCCACCTTTAGTTGGTCCTACTGCATCATTATGTTGTGCGCGGTAACCAGTAAATACTTTTGTTGTACCATCATCCATTTTGACCGGGATGCGTACTTGTAGCATACGAAGTGGTTCTTTTAATAATTCATACATTGCTTCGTCATAACCAAGTTTATTTAGAGCATCTTGAATGACATCTTGTGTTGATGTGAACAGGTTTAAGTTTTCAGACATATTAAATCGCCTCTTTGTTTTTTTTAATGATAGTATATCGGCATCATTGTAACATACTTCCGAATTAAAATGTGAACATTTTGTTAAAGATTAAATACTTTTTCAATTTGCGCAATCGACCAGTCTAAATCTTCTTGTGAAATAACAAGTGGTGGCGCAAATCGAATGACTGTATCATGTGTTTCTTTACATAATAAGCCCAATTCTTTAAGTTTTTCACAATACGGACGAGCTGCCTCTGTTAATTCCATTCCGATAAATAAACCACGACCACGAACTTCTTTAATCACCGGATTATTAATGTTGCGTAATTTACCTTTGAAATATTCACCTAGCTCTTGAGAACGCTCTGCTAATTTTTCATCTAGTAATACTTTAAGTGATGCAATAGAAACCGCACATGCTAATGGATTACCACCGAAAGTAGAACCATGTGAACCTGGATTGAATACACCTAAGATGTCACGATTTGCAGCTACACAAGAAATTGGGAATACACCGCCACCTAGAGCTTTACCTAAAATGTACATATCAGGCTCTACATCTTCCCAGTCACATGCAAACATTTTACCTGTACGTGCTAAACCAGCTTGGATTTCATCTGCAATGAATAAAACATTGTTTTCACGACATAACTCGCGAGCAGCTTTTAAGAAGCCTTCTGGTGGAATAACAATACCAGCTTCCCCTTGGATTGGTTCGATTAAAAACGCTGCAGTGTTTGGAGTAATTGCTGATTTCAACGCTTCTAAATTACCGTAATCTACCAGTTTAACGTTCGGTAACATTGGACCGAAGCCACGACGATATTCTTCGTCAGATGATAAAGATACAGCAAGCATTGTACGGCCATGGAAGTTTCCGTTACATGCAATGATTTCAGCCTTGCCATCTTCTACACCTTTTACATCATATGCCCAACGACGAGCTGCTTTAAATGCAGTTTCTACCGCTTCTGCACCTGTATTCATTGGTAATACCATTTGTTTATTCGTTAATTTACCAACAAGCTCATACCATTCACCAAGGTTTTCGCTATAAAATGCACGAGAAGTTAATGTTACTTTATCAGCTTGCTCTTTTAACGCAGCGATAATTTTTGGATGACGATGCCCCTGATTCACAGCAGAATAAGCTGATAGCATATCTAAGTATTTGTTACCTTCTGGATCTTTAACCCAAGCACCCTCAGCATCTGAAATCACGATTGGTAGCGGGTGATAGTTTGCAGCACCAAAATTTTGAGTTTGTTCAATAACCTGTTGTGTTTTTGTCATATAATATTCTCTCCTTACTTTCATGATGAAAAATCTATGGAAGACTATGTTCTTCTAAAAGATAATTTACTAGACAGCATTTTCTGAATAAAGAAAAAACAAGAATCTGCTCGCTTCCCCTAGGTAAAGCCGCCTCGACGTTTGCTACTGCGGTTCTTGCCAGGCTTGCTTTCCCAGGAGGAGTTTCGCAGATTCTTTTTAATCCTATTACTTACAGAAAAGCCTTATCTTGAACATTACAGCATTTCTGAAGTTGTTTTTGCTTGCATGTGAAGTTGTAGATAGTCAGGGCCACCTGCTTTTGAGTCTGTACCTGACATATTGAAGCCACCAAATGGTTGGTAACCTACGATTGCACCTGTACATCCACGGTTGAAGTATAAGTTACCTACATGGAAATCTTCACGTGCTTTTTCTAAGTTCATACGATTATTTGTAATAACCGCACCAGTTAAACCGTATTCAGTATCATTTGCAATATCAATTGCATCGTCGAAATCTTTAGCTTTTGTAATAGCTACAACTGGTCCAAAGATTTCTTCTTTCATAACACGTGCATTGCGGTCTACGTCTGCAATTACTGTTGGTTGTACGAAATAACCAACTGAATCATCAGCTGTACCACCTGCTACAAGGCGGCCTTCCCCTTTACCAATCTCAATGTAGTCTGTAATTTTATTGAATGCTGCTTGGTCGATAACTGTTGCCATAAAGTTGCTGAAGTCTGTTGGATCACCAACAGTTAGTGCATTTGTAAGCTCAACTACACGATTCACAACTGTTTCATATACATCTTCAACAATTACTGCACGAGAACATGCTGAACATTTTTGACCTGAGAAGCCGAATGCTGATTTTACAATAGATTGTGCAGCAAGCTCTAGATCTGCTTCTTTATCAACAACAATTGTATCTTTACCACCCATTTCAGCAATTACACGTTTAATCCAAATTTGACCATCATTTAATACCGATGCACGTTGGTTAATACGTAAACCTACATCACGTGAACCAGTGAAGCTGATGAAACGTGTTTTTGGATGATCAACTAAATAGTCACCTACTTCTGCACCAGAACCTGGCACAAAGTTCACAGCACCTGCTGGAAGACCTGCTTGCTCTAACACTTCAATAAATTTATAAGCAACTACAGGAGTTGTTGAAGCTGGTTTTAATAATACAGTGTTACCTGTTACTAAAGCTGCAACCGTTGTACCTGCCATAATTGCGAACGGGAAGTTCCAAGGTGAAATAACAATTCCAATACCTAATGGAATATAGTCATAACGGTTATATTCGCCTGGACGGCTTTCTACAGGTTGGCCTTCTTTAATACGTAGCATTTGACGTCCATAGTATTCTAAGAAATCAATCGCTTCTGCAGTATCTGCATCAGCCTCAGCCCATGGTTTACCTGCTTCTTTTGTTAAAAGTGCAGAGAATTCATGTTTACGACGACGGATAATTGCTGCAGCTTTGAATAGTACATCTGCACGAATAGCTGGATCTACTTTTTTCCAAGTTTTAAATGTTTGATCTGCGGCTTGCATCGCTTTTTCAGCTAGTTCTTTGTTTGCTTTTGATACGCGACCAATTACTTCTGTTTTCTTTGCTGGGTTATATGAAACGATTTTATCTTCTGTCGTAATACGTTCGCCACCGATAATAAGTGGGTAGTCTTGACCTAAATAACTCTCAACTTTATTTAATGCCTCTACATATGCGTTGTAATTTGCCTCTTGAGAAAAATCTGTGAATGGTTCGTGTTTGTATGAAATCATACTTAATCCTCCCTCGTGAGATGTGTTTTAAGTTTGCAAAAAACATTGACGCAAAATATTTTTGCGTTTAGAATATTCTTACACTTATTATAATGCAAAATTTCGTTGCATATTTCAAGTAAAAAATTTTTGAGGTGCATATTTTATGAAAAATTCTGAACCCTTACTACCTTTTTATGAGTTTATTGCAACAAACGTAACCGTTGGTATTCATGCCGTTGACCTTTATGGCAAAACAATTATTTATAATACAAAGATGAAAGAAATTGAAGGATTTCATTTTGATGAATTAGCAGATCGTTCTGTTATTGAAATGTTTTCCTTCCGCCAGCATGAAAGTACTTTAATGCGTGTTTTACAAACAGGACAAAAAGAAATTAATGTAAAACAAACCTATTGGAATAAAAATGGTCATGAAATTACAACTATTAATGATACATTCCCACTTTATGCTGAAAATAAACTAATTGGAGCTATTGAATTTGCTCGTGACATTACATCACTCGAAAAGCTTGTTTATCAGCCGCTTCGTCGATATGGTGAGCCTTTAACATTTGACGTGATTACATCTGTTTCTGAATCGATGCAACAGGTTATCGCAAATGCCAAGAAAGCAGCAGCTGTGAAATTACCTGTTTTACTAATCGGCGAATCCGGTACAGGAAAGGATTTAATCGCAGAGAGTATTCACCATGCGGCGTCTTCTGATCCTGAAGCATTTGTCACACTAGTGAGTCGTCGTTCCGCTCAATCTGTTTTAGATAAATTACAGGAGCTCTTGCAGGATGACAGGGCATACACTTTTTTCTTTGAACGCATTGATTTTTTAAGCCTCGATATCCAAGAGCAACTATTAGATGTATTACAATCCCTTCCACAGTCTAAGTACATGCTCATCGGGAGTGTTGGTAGTGATCCGATTACACTGATTGCGGAAAAGAAGCTTTTAAAATCACTGTATTATTTCTTTGCAACAATGGCTATTACCATTCCAAATCTAACAGATCGAAAAGAAGATATTCTTCCATTCGTATATGACTATTTTAGCCGCCACCGTGAACGATTTGCTTCAAATGTAGCGGAACTTGCACCTGATGTAAGGGATTTATTTTTGCAATATGATTGGCCAGGAAATTTAAAGGAACTTGAGCTATTACTCGATGAAATTGTGTCGTTTATGACAACTGAGTCAACAGTTACCTCAGATTTACTCCCACTGCACTTTCGCTTCAAGGTGCAGCAGCAAGACGAATCTAATCATGAGCCAGAGTTCTTTATGTTCCATCAACAAAATGATGTTATGCCACTCGATGCTTATTTACGTGAAGCCGAATCATATTATGTGCAAAATGTCTTAAATTTATATGAAGGCAATATCACAAAGGCTGCCACTGCACTTGGCATGAGTCGCCAAAACCTGCAATATCGAATTCGAAAAATAAAAAATCAATAATTCCCGGCTATAAATCAATTATACCTCTGCATAAATTGCGTCCGGAATCGGCTGAAGGCTTTAACTTCTTTAAGCGAATATTTAACAAGTTGAATAACAAAAAAACGAGGATACCTTCAATTTTGAAAGCATCCTCGTTTTTTTATCCCGCATTAACAAAGCAGTAATTTATTTGTAACGAAAGCGAAGCGTCAGGTACAAGACTCCCGCCCCAAAATTCAACAAAAGCAAAGAAGTTAGGTAAAATAACTGCCTGTAAAAGCACGATTGGTGAAGACAAATAATCAGTGGGAGGTAAAGCCCCCCACTGATTAAAGTTTTACTTTATTTTATTGTCCTGACTGCTCGATCCAGTCCTGTAATTTATCTTTTAGGGAATTAAAACCATTCGCATCCGATTCATCTACACGGTCCTGCAATGATTTACGTGGTGGCGCATCTTTTTTACGTAATGTTGCAGGGCGCTCCTGCAAAGCTCGAATCGATAAACTAATTTTTTCGGCCTCTTCATCGATTTCAAGTATCTTCACTTCCACCTCTTGCCCAACTGATAAAAATTCACAAACGTCCTTTACAAAGCCGTACGTAATTTCGGAAATATGCACAAGGCCTTGTGTATCTTCATCAAGCGCAACAAATGCACCGTACGGCTGAATTCCTGTAACTTTTCCAGTCAACACGTCTCCTAATTCATATTTTTTCACCATAACCTTTTGCCCACTTTCTTTTTGATTGCTACGTATATATCACGTTAAATTATAACATAGGTGTAAAAGTGGGGCAAAAAATCTCCTTATTTGTTAATAGCACTAATTAGGTAACGTGTCCCACCATTTTCGGTTACTACAGAGGTTAATTTAAAGGATAATTGCTGTCCAATTACTTTATGCGCCTCACTTTTTACAGTAGCTCTAATATCAAGTGGCGATTCTCCTATTTCATGAAGCGCTGTAAAATTTTCCATTCCTTTAAACTGCACAACTGTATTGATATCCACATCATCTGACAAAAGTTTTTGGGCTACTTCTCTATCATTAATCCCATAAGCATATAAGAACAAACTAACAATGTTAATTGGATCTAAAGTATCGATCATTGCATCATCCTTCGTTACAACAAATGCATTGTAAAGTAATTTAGTTTGCTCAATCCAATTGTCATTAATCGCTATACTTGTTGTTCCATCTTGCGTCTGCATAAATATATCTTCTCGCAAATGTAATATTCCCATCCATATATCGTATGTTGTTAATTGGTCTAGGGTTTTAGATTGTCCCGTTAACTTTATTTCATTTAGTATTACTTGCGCTGTTTCACGCATTGCCTCACCATATTCTCCATTCGCAATGATAGCTAATAAATCCACGTATTCAGACTTGTATTGCCCAGAGTTTGTACGGATTGGATCAGTTTGAGTTCCTTTAAAAATGGCAAGCCACGTATTTTCAAACTCTCCCTTTAATAAATTATAATTATCATTCTCAGTGGAATCATCCCCTAAAAGTGTTTGTTCATATAGGCGCAAAATAGTTGCAGAATCCTCTATAGAATAACGTAGATCCCCACCAACAAGTAATGAGCCTGTAGCCAAATATTTAAAATATCCTAATACATCTGGATGCAGGCGTTCAATATATTCGGGCGCGTCTTTCCCGAATACAGGATTAGGTCGAAAACTATAACTTTGTCCATTATATTGTAATTCTAAATATTGCTTATTAGCCGAAGCAATCAATTGATTTAGTTCTGCAGGGAAGCTTTTTGGTTGCTGAGATAAAACTTTTTCATACTGAGTAAGTTTATTAGAATAATAGCTTGCAATGTCTTCAGCTAAGTAATGATAATTACTGTAAAAGTAATTAGATTCTTCAAATGACATAGGATCTTCGTAAGTTTCAATTTGTTGTATAAGCTCACGCGGCGTTTGTAGATTTTCCAATATATCTTTTTCTAATCTTTTTAAAGAGTCATTGTTCCGCCTATCAAGTATTAACTCACTTCTTTTCGTTAAATCACTAAAATTATCGTCAGCACTTTGAACTGAACTTATTTCACTAAACTCTTTCTCTGGTATGTCGAGCTCTTTACGCATTTGCTCACGCTTTTCTTGATATTTCTTCGTAACGTTTGAAAGCCATTCGTCATATTCTTGTTCTTGTTCAACTGTTTGACCAGTTGTTGTTTGATTAATCACATACGACGAAACGAGAACACCCACTAAAAGTACACTTGCAATGCTTGCTATCCAGACGGCTGGCTTTTGCCATTTTGAGGGAGGCTTTTGAGTTGTATTGGATTGTTCTGTTTGTTGCATTGCATTTTCTGCCTCAATTTGTGCGAAAACAGCTTCTGGATCTAGCTGTGGTTCTATGCGATCATAGGATTTTTTTAGAAGCTCCATTCGTTTTTCAAACTGTTTATCATCCATTTTCAACACTCCCCTCTTCCATTAACACTGCTTTGAGTTTTTCCTTTGCACGTAATATACGAACTTTGACAGTTGATAACGAGATATTTAGTACCTCCGCTATCTCCTCATACTTTAATTCATGGAAGTAAAATAATATAAGAGGATAACGATATTTTTCATCAAGTGCTTGAATGGCATTATGTAATAGCCTATCCTCCTCAAAATTAAGGACATGCTTTTCTGCTGAAGATGAGGGCGTTTGGCGCTGAGCACTTAGCCTTTCTTCCTTTTCCTGCTCTCGATGTTGTTTGCGATAATAATCACGTGTGGCATTTAGTGTGATTTTATAGAGCCATGTCGTAAAACGATCTTGCTTAAATTGATGTAAAAAACGATAGAGCTTCACAAATACCTCCTGTGAAACATCTGCTAAATCATTACTATGTACGCCGCATTGAAAGGCAAATTTTTCAACTGTTCGTTGATGTGTTCGGATAAGCTCTATATAAGCATCTTTGTTTCCTTGCTGTGCTCGTTCGATTAATTCAGTTTCTGTCACTATCATCCCTCCTTTGTGTATGGAACGAAACATCGGTTCCAATTGTTACATATTTTACTTATTATTATAAATCCATGTACTTTTGCCAGTAAGATTTGCAACTTCCACCGGTTGAACCTCTTACTTCGCCGATAACACCTCAAACTTCGCCGCTAACTCCCCACACTTCGCCGCTAATACCCCTAACTCCGCCGCTAACACCTCACACTCCGCCGCTAACTCCTCTAACTTCGCCGCTAACTCCCCTAACTTCGCCGCTAACTCCTCTCACTCCGCCGCTAACTCCCCTAACTCCGCCGCTAATACCTCACACTCCGCCGCTAATACCTCAAACTTCGCCGCTAATACCTCAAACTCCGCCGCTAATACCTCAAACTTCGCCGCTAAAACCCCTAACTTCGCTGGTTGAACCAAATATTTCACTACTAGAACTACCTCTGCTGTAGGTACGAACTTAAATTTACTGAAATTTGCTTGTGTTATGAAAATATTGCGGTAAAATAAAACTTTAGTATAAGGAGGATTTATTTTCGTGTCTTCAAGAGATCAATTTACAACTAAAATTGGGTTTATTTTAGCTGCCGCTGGAAGTGCTATAGGGTTAGGGGCTATTTGGAAGTTTCCTTACATGGCGGGTACGAATGGCGGAAGTGTCTTTATTTTATTATTCATCTTATGTACATTTATTATCGGCTTGCCGGTGTTAATTGCAGAATTTATGATTGGTCGTCGTGGGCAAAAAGATGCCGTCACGTCGTTCAAGGAACAAGCACCAGGAACTCCGTGGTACTTGATAGGATGGGGTGGCATGATTATTGCCGGTCTAATACTTTCATTCTACAGTGTTGTTGGTGGTTGGATTTTAAGTTATTTGGGCCGTGCCTTTACATTACAGCTGAATAATCCTGGTTCCAATATTAATTATGCAGATTTGTTTAATAGCATCATTTCAAGCCCATTTGAAGCAGTGCTTGTACAAGGGTTGTTTATGCTTTTAACGGTAACGATTGTATCCGCAGGTATTAAAGGTGGGATTGAAAAGGCTAGCACTTGGATGATGCCTCTTTTATTCATCTTCTTCATCGTGTTAGTTATTCGCTCCTTAACTTTGGACGGCGCAATGGAAGGCGTCAAATTTATGTTCGTCCCTGATTGGTCATACTTAAATGCGGAAACATTTTTAAAGGCGCTTGGACAAGCATTCTTCTCGTTAAGCGTCGGTATCGCAGTAATGATCACATATTCTTCCTATCTATCCAAAAGTGAGAAAATTGGAAACTCGGCCATCAATGTTGCATCCATGAATATTATCATTTCTTTACTTGCAGGCCTAGTAATTTTCCCCGCAGTGTTCGCACTCGGCTATACACCTGATCAAGGTCCTGGCCTCGTATTTATTATTTTACCTGCTGTTTTTGAGCAATTACCTCTTGGTGGACTGTTCTTAACGATTTTCTTTGTACTTCTACTATTTGCAACAGTCACTTCTTCGATTTCCATGTTAGAAATCGTCGTGGCAATCGCAATTGGAGACAAGCCTGAAAAGCGTAAGAAAATCGCTTGGATCGGCGGGATCATTATTTTTATCGTTGGTATTCCAAGTGCCCTATCATTCGGCATCCTTTCCGACGTAAAAATTTTAGACCGCTCTATTTTTGATTTTGTAGACTTTTTAACCAATAGTATAGGTATGCCAATTGGAGCCTTTCTAATTTCCATCTTTGCAGGCTATTATTATACAAAGGACATTTCGCGTAAGGAGCTTGCATCCTCAAATCTGATGTTCAACATTTGGTATTATTCAATTCGTTATGTTTCTCCGATTGCAATATTAATTATTTTCATTCAGGGGATTTTACCGTTATTTAAATAATTTTGTATTTAAAAAACGAGGTTGTCTCAATATGAATGACAACCTCGTTTTCTATAGAAAAGCAAAAGCTTCGATCAATTAAATTGCGTCCGAATCGGAAAGAAGTTAAATAATGCATTTTGCTTCAAATTTTATGGCAATAAGTTTGTATGAAATGGCTACACAATTTTCAAATGGAATCCATTCTTCAAACGAATGCTCGTATGTTTCTTGAATGACCTTTGCAAGAACAGATGGATCATCAATACCTTGCAATGCTGCTACAACATCTGCCGTTTCAGTATCATAATGGTCTGGACCTAAGTTAAATGGATCCCACTCCTCTAGCAGATGTACGGCTGCTTGATTCATTTTAATATTTTCCAACATGCTCACCTATTATCCTTTTATAATACTCGTATGATACCATAGTAAAAAAAAAAGAAAAGAGTGATTTGCTTGTCTATTTTCGATCAAACTATTAAACGTCGTTGTACCAACTCTGTAAAATGGGACACAATGGAAAATGTCTACGGACTTAAAGATGCTTCAGACATACTACCAATGTGGGTAGCTGATATGGACTTTGCTGCTCCAGCAGCCGTATCAAAAGCGCTACAAGAGCATGCTGAAAAGACTGTTTTCGGTTATAGCTTTGTTAGTGATGAAGCTATACAGGCGATAGTGGACTGGCAAAACATTCACCATGATTGGCACATTGACAAAGAGTCAATTGTCTTCTGTAATGGTGTTGTCGCTGCTTTAGCAAATAGTGTCTTGGCACTGACAAATCCAGGAGATAAAGTTCTTATTTCCTCGCCAGTCTATCCGCCATTCTATAACATCCCAAAAAGTAATGCTCGAGAGATTGTTAGCTGTCCTTTAGTCGAAAAAGATGGAACATTTGTCTATGACTTCGAAGCTTTTGAACAGGCACTTGCTCAAAACGCGAAAGCTTACATATTATGTAATCCGCATAATCCAGGGGGCTATGTATGGGATGAAGCTACATTAAAGGAAATCGTGCGCCTTTGTGCAAAATATGATGTAGTGATTATTTCCGATGAAATTCATTCTGATTTAATGTTAGATGGCTCAAAACATACGCCACTAGCAAAAATTGCTGGAGATGAAATTGATCGTATTATTACATGTATGGCACCAACAAAAACATTTAATTTAGCCGGTATTCAGGTTGCCTATATGATTGTCACGGATAAGAAAAAGCGTATGTTGCTAGAGGCAGTTAATATGGCTAGTGGGCAAGGCTCATTAAACACCTTTGCTTCTGTTGCACTTCAAGCTGCTTATACAGAAGGGTCTCCATGGTTAGAAGAAATGCTTACTTATATTTCTAATAATATGGACTATGTAATTGCTGAATTAGAACAATTACCTGGTATTCATATGACAAAACCTCAGGGTACTTATTTGCTTTGGATTGATTATCGAGAATTAGGACTGGACGAAAAAGAAATCATGAAACGCTTGCTAGAAAATGGCAAGCTTGCATTAGAGCCAGGGACAAAATATGGCGAAGAGGGTCGCGGCTTCTTGCGTATGAACGTTGCTTGCTCATTTGACACAGTAAAAGACGGCGTTCAACGCTTTAAGCAAACACTTCAATAATAGATAGCGAAGGATATCTCAAGTTTCTCTGAGGTATCCTTTTTTTAGTTTAGAAATATAGTGGAGGTTAATGATAAAAGCCAAATGCCTCACAGTTATTTTCGACTGCGAGGAATCTGGCTTTTCACATTTTAATCATTTTGCTGATTATTTGTATTTTTTCTCTCAGCTAGAATACGTGCTTCGATTTCCTTTGTTTTCATTTCTTGTTTTTTAGAAATTTTACGGAAAATAATAAATACAATAACGCATAAAATAAGCATTATTAAAAATTCAAAAGCTGCTGGAATATAGCCTGATTTATCTTCAGGGAAATATAGAAATTGATACATTAAACGTTCCATGTTTTACACGTCCTTACAATTATTATTCAAAAACTGTAATTGACTCGATTTTCACATCTTCTAATGGTTTATCACGGAAGTCTTTTTCTACATCTGCAATTTTGTCTATAATGTCCATCCCTTCAACAACATGACCAAATACTGTATGTTTATGGTCTAACCAAGGTGTACCACCATTTTGAGCATATGCTTCAATAATTTCTTCAGGGAAGCCAGCACCTTGTAATTGGCGAAGCATATCACTTGGAAGGTGTTTCATTTGTACAATAAAGAATTGTGAACCATTTGTGTTTGGACCCGCATTTGCCATTGAAAGAGCACCACGAAGGTTAAATACTTCATCAGAGAACTCATCCTCGAAAGAGTTACCCCAAATCGATTCGCCGCCCATACCTGTACCAGTTGGGTCACCACCTTGAATCATAAAGTCTTGGATAACACGGTGGAAAATGATGCCGTCATAATAACCTGATTTTGCATGACCTAAGAAGTTTTCAACAGTTTTTGGTGCGTGCTCTGGGAATAATTTAATTTTAACAGCACCTAATGTTGTTTTCATTTCTACAAGTACTTCGCCTGTTTGTACTTCTGTTGTTAATTGTGGAAACATTAAAGTCTCTCCTTTAAATGTAAAATTTCATTTTTAATGTAAATGATAGTAGTATATCATTTCTGATCTCATTTTAGTCTACCATATTTCTTAATGGTTTTCTGCACCAAAGTATTGACGATTTATGCACTTTTATTTTTTTGCTCATCACCATAACGTTGGGTTGATTTCCGTTCCGGCTGAGGGCGTCCGATGAGCCGCTTGAGCCAAAAGGATGTTCGTCACGAAGGCGTTATCACAGGACATGATGTTTTTAGCCTTCGTTCCATTATGGGATCGTACCCATCAACACATATAATAAACCAACTCTATAAAAAAATATTATGTATTTAGACATGTCAACAGTTCTGAATACTGCTATCCGAGATTTTTGACAAAGTGCAAATAGGTCCGAACGAGTATTTTAGAAACCATCCAAATTATGTTATTCTGTTGAATGACCCATATTTAGAGTGGAGGCACATATGAAAAAGGCTTGTGGTTTTTTTATCATTTTACTATCCTTACCTGTCCTTTGGTGGATCAGTACAAATATTAGGACAGAAATTAATTCGGCAAAAGCTCATGAGGAGCAAATTGCTGATGCTATTCATTTACCGGAAGTACAGTCACAGCTTCCAATAACACTTATTGATCAAAACGGGCAAACGTTTAGCGAGGAATATGTCGAATGGCGGCAGCCTCTAACGTTACAAGAAATCCCACAAATTGCCCAGGAAATTTTTATTGCAAGTGAGGACGCTCATTTTTATGATCATATCGGTTTTGATCTCAGTGCAATCGTCCGAGCAGTGGTTGCTAACTCAAATTCAAATTCTGCATCTCAAGGTGGTAGTACCATTACACAGCAGCTTGTTCGCATGCGCTATTTATCCGATGAGAAAACATATGAACGAAAGCTAACTGAGCTTTTTTATTCCTATGAGCTTGAGAAAGAATTTGATAAAGACGCGATTTTAACGATGTATTTAAATGAATCCTATTTTAGCAATCAAGTTTATGGAATCGGCGGTGCGGCTACATATTATTTCCAGAAACCACTTCAAGAATTATCAGTTGCTGAAATTGCATTTATTGCTGCCATTCCAAATAACCCTTCACTTTATAATCCTTTAAAAAATTTTGATAAAACGAAGGCAAGACAGGAGCGGCTATTAGATACTCTCGCAGCGAGTGGTGCTATAACAACAGAAGATGCAAATACATATAAAGCTGAAACAATAACGTTAAATGTAAAAAATAAAGTTCAAAACTATCCAATGTACAGCACATACGTCCTACAAGAGCTTAGATGGTTAGTTGCAGAAAAAGAAGGCTATGCAGACCGTCTTGCAAATACACAAAGTGAAGAAGAAAAGAAAAAAATTAAAGCACAGTTAGACAATCGACTCAATACATTATTTCAAAATGGACTAACGATTTATACCGCACTTGATCCTAATAAACAAGCACATGATGAGAAAAAAATGACAGCAATTCTAGGCCCAGGCAAATTACAAGCTGCTGGAGCAGTTATTGATAATAAATCCCGTGAAGTTGTTAGTATTTATGCAGGGAAAGACTATGAAAAATATGATTTTCATCGTGCGTATCAGGGTACAAGGCAGCCAGGCTCTGCCTTTAAACCGTTAGCTGTATATGCTCCTTTCTTTGAAACGACAGCACATACACCAGATTCTAAAGTCAGTGGTGGCAGTTATTGTGTCGGTTCATTTTGTCCACAAAACTATGGTGGCTTTACTTACGGTGATGTTTCAATTCGGACAGCATTTCGATATAGCTATAATACATCGGCTCTCCGTCTCCTTAACACAGTTGGGATTGAAACAGCCTTTAGTTACTTAGATCGTTTTAACTTCCGCTCCATCGTGGCAGAGGACCATAATTATGCTGCTGCTTCGTTAGGAGGATTAACGTATGGTGTTACAGCACTTGAGCTAGCAGATGCCTATACGAGCTTTATAGACGGCTCATACGTATTGGCTCATAGCATTCGTAAAGTGACAGCAGCTGATGGAACTGAGCTATTCAGCTGGGATACAGAACGCGATCAAATATGGTCACCGAAAACGGTAAAGTATATGCGTTCGTTGCTTGCGGATGTTGTAGCGAATGGTACAGGACAGGGTGTTTATAGTAGAGGCAACTATATCGGTGCCAAAACAGGAACAACCAACAACTATCGCGACTACTGGCTTGCTGGATTAAATGATGAGTATACTGCAGCAGTATGGCTCGGCTATGATAAGCCACAATCTATGGAAAGCTTAGAAGCTTATAAGATTCATCATAAGCTATTTAATGTATTGATGGAGTAACCACACGAACTGAATTGAAGCAATTTCAAAGGATGTAACGCTTTAGCCAACACGACTACTATCCTCTGAGCCAGCCAAAATTATGATAATGACAAAAGGCAGCAGGAAGAAATCTCCTGCTGCCTTTTGTTGACGAAAAAGAATGGTGTATTTTATTGAGCGAACGGTAAACTCGCCAAGATGCCATTATACAATTTTAAAACGACGTAAACTAAAAGTGATAATAATATTGTCCACATAAAAAGCTCAAATACTAGTAGCCCAATCGTTCCACTCATAGACATAAAATGGCTCATTTTATAGATAAGATAAATAAAATAGATAAAGACAGTTAACACAAAGATACCTATTAAAACATAAATAAATTGAATAGCAAAGGCTGAGCATATTGCACCAACAACTAAAATTATGTAACCGCCTCGTGCTTGATGAACTGTCGCACCATCATTGTCTTTTGAAAAAAATAACATCCCTAGCTCATGAATAGTTTCTCCTACTAACTTTAGTGCTGAAAATAGCATAAAAAAGATGACAGCAAAGACAATTAGCAAAAAAATACGTAGTTCGAAATCAGATAAAAATTCACGCATGCCAGAATATACGCCAATTGCTTGAAAAACTTGCAACGATTCACTTACAGCATACATCCCAAATGTTAAACTAAACAAAAAAATTGTAATCAATGGTAGATAACCATAAATATAAGGGTTCTTCATAAAAAATTTTTCCTCTGATTCCTATTGATAACTTCCTATTTATAATATAGCCAATTTTCTTCCACTATCGCAAGCTAAATCCTATTAGTGCATATGCATTCGTACAAAAAGTACGTTATAATTGACATACTACCTGCATAAAGGAGGATTTTTTTGTTACAAGTACTTTATATTTTCATTCCAATGCTTGCCGCAATATTTGTGCCATTTTTATATAAAAGCATTAAAAATGTTCATACAGGCTGGTTTGTTCTTGCAGTACCTGCTACACTTGCGATTATTTACGCCTCTTATATCCCAAAAGTAGCAGATGGTGAAGTATTTCTTGAAGAGCTTCCTTGGATTCCATCGCTCGATATTTCCATCGTTTCTTATATAGATGGACTTAGCTTGCTATTCTCATTACTAATTACTGGAATTGGCTCATTGGTCGTACTTTACTCTATTTTTTATTTAGACAAACATAAAGAAAAATTACATAATTTTTATGTTTATTTATTATTATTTATGACCGCGATGCTTGGAGTAGTACAGTCGGATCATTTAATTACTTTGTACTTCTTTTGGGAGCTAACATCTATTTCATCATTTTTACTAATCGGCTACTGGTATAACCGTGATGCCTCTCGCCTTGGCGCACTGAAGTCTATGATGATTACGGTCGGTGGCGGCTTAATGATGTTAGGAGGATTCATCCTTCTTTATTTAATGGGAGGAACGTATTCAATCCGTGAACTTATTGTTATGGCACCTGATTTAGTGGAGCATCCGTTGTTCACATGGTCGCTCGTTTTAATACTTTTAGGAGCCTTTACGAAATCTGCACAATTCCCATTCTACATTTGGCTACCAGATGCAATGGAAGCTCCAACACCAGTTAGTGCATACCTTCACTCCGCAACAATGGTAAAAGCAGGTATTTATCTAGTTGCACGTTTTACACCAATTTTTGCGGCTTCCGAACTTTGGGTATGGCTCGTTACAGGTGTAGGTATCTTAACTTTGTTCTGGGGATCTTTCTTTGCAGTGAAGCAAACCGATTTAAAAGGGATTCTTGCATTCTCTACAGTGAGTCAGCTTGGACTTATTATGTCATTGCTTGGAGCTAGTGCCATAGCATTTCATGGCAATGGAGCAACAGATACGATCAAATTTGCTGCTTTTGCGGCAATTTTCCACCTTATAAACCATGCGACGTTTAAAGGTAGCTTATTTATGATTGCAGGTATTGTCGATCATGAAACAGGTACACGTGATATTCGTAAACTCGGTGGCTTAATGAGTATTATGCCGATTAGCTTTACAGTCGCAGCAATCGGAGGCTTATCAATGGCTGGTCTACCACCATTTAACGGCTTCTTAAGTAAGGAAATGTTTTTAACTGCAATGCTTGCACTTCAAAATTTTGAATTTTCCGGCTTTGAAACATGGGGAGCCCTCTTCCCTATTATCGCTTGGGTTGCAAGTATTTTCACATTTATCTATAGTTTCTATTTTGTCTTTAGAACATTTACTGGTAAATATACACCAGAGAAATTACCTCATAAACCACATGAGGCCCCTATTGGCATGTTGATTTCGCCGATGATTTTAGCAGCATTAGTCGTAACCATATTCTTTATTCCGAATCTGGTTGGTGATACTTTTGTAAAGCCAGCAGTACAAGCTATTCAACCATTCTTATATGATTCACCACAGGATGTTGATATTCATGTATCAGCGTGGCATGGTGAAATTACACCAGAATTACTCATGACAATTGGCATAGTAATTGTTGGGACTCTATTGTTTGTAGCATTACCGAAATGGCAGGGCATCTATCAAAAATTCCCACGCGCTTTGACATTAAATAATGTATATGACAAGATTATGCTCGGACTAGACGTTGGGTTAAATCGTGTATCACGTCTTTATATGACAGGCTCTATGCGTCATTACTTGCTATATATGTTTAGTAGCATTGCAGTGATTGTACTAGGTTCTTTATTTGTGAAAAATGCCTTTTCAATCTCCTTCCAAGACACTGCACCTATTCGTCCTTACGAAATCATTTTAGTTGTCGTTTTAGTCATTGGAACGGCCATTACAATTTTGGCAAAGTCACGTCTAACAGCCATTATAGGTCTTGGCGCTGTCGGCTACACGGTGGCATTATTCTTCGTTATTTTTAATGCTCCTGATTTAGCATTAACGCAACTTGTCATTGAAACGATTTCTGTTGCGCTATTTTTACTAGCGTTTTATCATCTGCCTAAGCTTGGCAAACGAGAAGAACGCATGAGATTCCAATTAAATCGTGCGATCGTTTCAATTGCTGTCGGTGTTATGGTAACGCTTTTAGCACTGTCCGCCCAATCACAAAAATTGATTCCAACTATTTCGAAGTATTATGAGGAAACAGTTTATTCAAAAGCCGGCGGTGGAAACATTGTCAATGTAATCTTAGTAGATTACCGTGGCTTTGATACATTATTTGAAATTACAGTGTTAGCTATTGCTGGGATGGCTATTTTAGCAATGATCAAGCTACGCATGAATAGAAAGGGGAAATCACATGAAAACAAATGATGTCATTATACAATTTACAGCAAAAATTGTATTCTTCATTATTTTCTTCTTCTCCATTCATATTTTTCTTGCTGGACATTATACTCCTGGGGGCGGTTTTGTAGGTGGACTGTTAACATCGAGTGCCGTTGTGCTCTTAGTCCTTGCCTTTGATTTAAATACGGTTCGTAAGGTATTACCAATAAATTATACGTATTTAACAGCAATTGGCTTACTACTAGCCTTTGCAACGGCCGCTTTCCCTATGTTTTTGGGCAAACCGTTTTTTACACATTTCTTTGATTATTTCGATTTACCGCTTCTAGGCAAACAGTCATTACACACGGCTATGCTTTTTGATAGCGGTGTCTATTTGGTTGTTGTCGGCGTTACGATGACCATTATTCAAACGATTGGGGAGGATGAATAGTGGAAATAATTATGGCGTTTGTCATCGGCTTTCTGTTTATGGCAGCGGTTTATTTAATCTTATCTAAAAGCTTATTGCGCATTATTATCGGGACAGGTCTTTTAAGTCATGGTGCCCATCTTCTTATTTTAACGATGGGTGGACTTGGCGGGGAAGCACCCCCTGTTTTAAAAGAAGGGGCTAAAACATTTGCGGACCCTTTACCACAGGCGCTAATTTTAACAGCCATTGTTATTAGCTTTGGGGTAACAGCGTTCTTCCTTGTACTTGCTTACCGTTCTTATCAGGAGCTCGAGACAGATGATATAAGCTTAATGAGAGGAAGTGATGAGGATGAATAACTTCCTTCTACTACCAATTATCATTCCGTTCTTCTTCGGCATAATTTTAATGTTTGGGCAAAAAAACTTAAAATACCAGCGTTCATTCGCTTTGCTTGGTATAGGACTTGCACTTATATCAGCCGTTTCGCTGCTTATAAAAGTTAAAAATGATGGTATTCAAAAGTTAACGTTTGGAGATTGGCCTGTGCCTTATGGCATTACGATGGTTTCTGATATGGTGTCCGCATTGCTTGTCACAACAACGCTGATCATTACCTTCTTTGTTGTTTGGTATGGCTTTGGTTCCATCACAAAAGAACGTGAACGCTTCTTCTATTATCCTGGGATTATGTTTATTTTAACTGGGGTTAACGGAGCATTTACGACAGGCGATATTTTTAACCTTTTCGTGTTCTTTGAGGTATTGTTAATGGCCTCGTATTTACTCATCGTTCTCGGGGGCGAAAAAGGGCAGCTGAAAGGTTCCATTAAATATATTTTAATCAATGTTATTTCATCTGCATTATTCGTTATTACAGTTGCCTTCCTTTACTCTGTAGTAGGTACATTAAACATGGCAGATATTGCAGTAAAAATTGCTGAAATCGATCAACCAGGCATTATTACTGTTATAGCTGTACTATTTTTAATGGTATTTGGGTTAAAAGCGGCTATTTTCCCGCTATACTTTTGGCTTCCAACATCTTATGCGGCAGCACCTATACCCGTGTTAACGCTATTTGGTGCACTACTAACAAAGGTCGGCATTTACGCTATTACTCGAACGTATACATTGTTCTTTGTTCATGATTTATCGTATACACATGATTTACTAATGGCATTAGCAATTGCAACAATTATTGCGGGCTGCATTGGTGCACTTGCTTACCACGATGTGAAGCTCATCATTATTTATAACATTGTCATTGCTGTAGGTGTTATTTTATTCGGTGTATCTCAAATGAATGAGGTTGCCCTAAAGGGTGCAATGTTTTATTTAATTCATGACATGCTTATTAAAGCAGCGCTCTTTATGTTGATCGGTATAATCATCTACATTACCGGCACATCTGATTTACGAAAAATGGGCGGTCTTATGAAGAAATATCCTGCTCTTGGTTGGTTCTATTTAATTGCTGCATTTGGTCTAGCAGGAATTCCCCCACTTAGTGGCTTTGTCGGAAAACTCTTAATTGTACAGGGAGGTTTTGAGGCAGGCAGTATGTGGAGCAGTATTTTTATTTTAGCTTCATCACTTCTCGTTTTATTGTCAGTAATTCGTATTTTCCTTTATGCCTTCTGGGGTGAAGAAAAAGAAACAAAGGGTACTGTCGATAAAAAAGTCTATCGTACACTATTTGTGCCTACTGTTCTTTTAGTGCTCATTACCGTAGCATATGGTGTTGGCACTGAATGGATTACGCCATTTATGGACGATGCGGCAAAACTATTAAATGATCCATCTATTTATATAGATGCTGTATTGAAGGAGGATTAGTGCTATGGCATTTCAAATTATTTTAAATTTTGCACTTGCCTTCGTCTGGATGTTCCTTTCTTCTAATTACACGGCATCAGGCTTTATTGTTGGGTTCATTCTCGGTATTATATTGCTCGTTATTATGCGTAGATTTTTTACTACACGTCTTTACGTCTACCGTATATGGGCAATTATTAAGCTGACGTTACTCTTTTTAAAGGAATTAGTGTTAGCGAATATACAAGTTCTTCAAGTGGTCTTAAAGCCTAAGTTGGATATGCAGCCTGCATTCTTTGCCTATCCGACTGTTTTAACACAAGAATGGGAAATTACTTTATTATCAAGTCTTATTACATTAACCCCTGGTACAGTAGTAGTGCATGTATCAGATGATGCAAAAACTTTATATGTACATGCTATCGATATTAGCGATGTCGATGAAGCAATTACAGCAATTCGAGATTCATTTGAGAAAGCGATTTTGGAGGTGAGTAAATCATGACAACGTTTATTATTACTGCAATTGTGGTGATTTGCTTATCGATGGTTGCAGTTATTTATCGAATGGTTAAAGGACCTTCTGCATCAGACCGTGTGGTAGCATTGGATTCATTGGGTGTGTCAGTCATTTCGCTAATTGCACTATTTTCAGTATTGGTTGAAACAAGCTTCTTCCTTGAGATTATCTTATTGTTAGCGATCTTATCGTTTATCGGTACTGTTGCTTTCTCTAAATTCATAGAGAAAGGAGATATCATTAAACGTGACAATTCTCGCTAATAGTTTAGTTATCTTTTTCATTTCTATAGGGGTGCTATTTATTGTCGTGACAGCCATTGGTCTTGTCCGTTTACCTGATTTGTACACACGCGCGCACGCTGCCTCAAAAAGTGCAACGCTCGGTGTCATGTGCGTACTCATTGGCGTATTCTTTCACTTTTGGCTGATTGAAGATCACTTCAATCCTCGCATTTTGCTAGGTATATTATTCCTGTTCATCACAGGTCCTGTTGGAGGACATATTATGACTCGCTCCTCATACATCGCTGGTGTAAAACCTTGGAAAGGCACAGTACGTGACGATCTCGGACCTGAAATCGATCGAATGAAAAAAGAACAAGGCATTAAATAACTAAATGGCCAATGAAATCATCTAGACTTCATTGGCCATTTTTTAATTACTTGATAGCATATAAAATTCCTTCTCTAAACCGATACCTTCCCAAAAGTTTAATGCTAAGTCATTTTCTAAATCTACATAAACATTTACTACAGAAGCATCGTGTTCGTCATTAAACCAATTCACTAAATCATCTACTAGACGTTTAGCAACCTTCTGTCTTCTATATTCTGGTACTACGTAAACTTCGTCTATTTGACCATAATTCATATCGTATATAAAATCCTTTTTAATCGAAGCCATTCCAAAACCTATCATTTCTTTGTGTTCATTAGTTGCTATATAAATGGCTCCATATTTTGATTGAATATAATGTTCTAGCTGTTCTTGAATGCCATTTCTTTCACTTTCCTCTAATTCACATTCTGCTGTTTCTTTAGCATTTCCATTCCATAGTTCCAGTATTTCATTTAATAATTTTTGACTTACAACATCCTTGGTTAATAATTGTATATGTATGCTCATTTCTTTCATCTCCTATCACATTTGATGATTAAATCATCTCATAATAATTGGAATTATACAAAGAAATTGGGCTAATAACCAAAAGTTGTGGATGGCATTTGTTAAAACGTATGCCATGTAGGTTGATCCTCGTTCCTGTTGGGCGACTCCTTGAGGATAGCGTCACAGATGAGGCCCTGGAGCTAGGATCGCGAGTGAAGCGGCTCAACGGACGCCCCGAAGAAGCTTTGCTCTGTGCGAAAATGAAGCGGCAGCAACAAATGTTTTCTGTGCGAAAGCGAAGCAGCAGCAACAAATGTTTTCTGTGCGAAAGCGAAGCAGCAGCAACAAAGAGCCCAGTCGGGACGGAAATCAATCCCTCGTTTTTTGCCGAAGAGCCAAAAAAGAGTTGTCTCAACGCAAGAGACAACTCTTTTCTTAGTATTGAAAAATAAAATGATCAAGGTAATCTTTGTGAATATTTTAGTGTCGAGCCCCAAAACCGAATCGCTAAAGCTCCTTTCGTTCGTTTTATAGGAATACTTTGAAGATTTATCGA
>NZ_JARVRU010000083.1:0-29018 GCF_030209535.1 Lysinibacillus sp. fls2-241-R2A-57 | reverse complement strand
TAATAAAGCCAGCTATCTGAAAAAAACATCAGAAAGCTGGCCATTTGTCGTGCGTGCCGTGAGGTGCGCATATTTTTTTGAATTCGGGCTTACGATTCCCTTTTGTATGATATAAAATCTCGTATTTCTTCTTTCCTATAAAGAAAAGAGACCATCATCCTTCGATGGCCTCTTATTTTGTCTAAATTTGTCCAGTGTTACCTTGACCGAATTGCTGTTGTCGATTGATGCGAATAACTTCCTTCCATGTATCACGGAATTCCGTCACAAGACCCTCAACTTCTTCAATAAAAGCAATATCGTTTTGAATATTAGCTTCTACTAAACGATGGTTCATATACTCATAAAGTGCAAACATATTTTTTGACACTTCGATGTCCATATTCAACGTGGCCATAAGCTCACTAATAATCGCCTGTGCTTTTATAAGATTTGTATTTTTTTCCTGGATATTCTTTTCTTGGATCGATAGTTTAGCCTTATGCAAAAACTTCAAACATCCATTATAAAGCATTAACGTAAGCTCGCCAGGGGAAGCAGTGGTAACACTATTTTGTTTATACGCATTTTGTGCTGTTAAATTTGCTGCCAATAAAGGACAACTCCTTTTAAAGGTTACTTTTTTACTATTTTAAACCATATTACGAGGAAAAGCTAATAGGTAAATTTTAATTCTTTTTGTCATAATACATTCCATCCATAACACGAACATTTGAGTATGGATTGAAGTATTGCTGTTCACTTTTTTTCGTTTTTTGTAGGTTTGCCATATCTTGCTTTACGGCGCTCATGACAACAGCCAATCGTTCTTTAATTCCATTATCGAGTTCTAATAACGTACGATGAACGCGATTTTGTTCGTCGTAATGAAAACCCTCTTGAACTAAATCTTCAATGATCTTTCCACGTTTGTTCAACATATTGTTAATGTTGTTAATGTATTCATCACGTTCTTCACCTTTTGGAATGTCGTCCAAAAGTTTAAATAAATTAGCCGATACCTGCAATAGTTGATTTATTAGTTGCATAACATTCTCCTACTGTAGCTTATTGCTGCGCAAACATACCAGATTGTTGATTTGCTTTGTTTATCGCTTGCTCCATGGCATTAAATTGTTTCCAGTAACGAGCTTCGACGGTTTCTAGTTTTCTCTTCCAAGTATCAATACGACTTTCTGTATCGATTAAACTTTTACCTATTGCATATTGAGCGTCTGACATCGTAGAGCGTCCAGCTTTTTTCTCAATATTAATCTGTAATGATTTCATCGATTCAAATCGTAGTTTATCTAAATAGCCTCGTGTATCAACTGTGTTACCATTTATCGTGTCTTCTTTTTTACCTTCGCTGTTTTTAAATAGCTTTTCCACTGCATCAGGATTTTCTTCTATCGCTTTACGTAATTTATTTTCATCGATTTTCAGTGTGCCGCCATCATTATAGTTTTCAGATGTCGTAATACCTATACTAAATAGGGTATTATATTTTGTATCTGTGATAGCTGGGTTCGATTGATAAACTAGGGATCGCATATCTGACAAGCCCTTTCGAATAAGGGGATCATTTCGAAGTAAACCACTCTTCGCCTTTTCTTCCCAAAGCTTAATCTCACTTTCGGACATCTCTTCTTTTTGTTCACTAGTTAATGGAGCATAATCACGATATTTTGATTCTTTTAGTTGGTCATTTAAGTCCGTAATAAAACCATTATAAGTTGTCACAAAGTCCTTTATTTTATTCATCATTTCATCAACATTTGTTGTCGCTGTCATTGTAACAGCATTTGTAGTATTACCAGGAACAGTTACTGATTGTTTATATGTACCCAAATCAGATTCATCAACACCAGCAATACTACCATTTTGTACTTTATAATCTTGATAAGCAGCTCTAAGTGTTTCTTCAGCAGCCGTTCTACGATTAAGAGCAGCAGTTTCATTTGCTTCAGCAGTATTTTTCAACTGTAATTTCCCGTTTTT
The DNA here is from genome assembly GCF_030209535.1 of Lysinibacillus sp. fls2-241-R2A-57. Taxonomy (NCBI): domain Bacteria; kingdom Bacillati; phylum Bacillota; class Bacilli; order Caryophanales; family Bacillaceae; genus Lysinibacillus; species Lysinibacillus sp. fls2-241-R2A-57. Next base: position 27,038 of record NZ_JARVRU010000083.1, on the reverse strand, counting down.
TTCTATCTCGGCTGTTGCTACGCTTTTAAAATTATCGAATTGGGTATTCGAAAGCTGACGTAAAGCTTGTTTTTGCTCCCCATTCAATGCGCTTAATTTATTTGCTAATGCTTTATCAGCTTCATCAGTAGAATTTTTCAAAGCATCAATGGAAGCGTTAAATTGTTCTTCAGATTGTCCAAGCATATTTTTGATTTTGTTTACTTCGTCAGAACTCAAGCTATTTATAAATTTAGGGCCTAATAATTCGTAAGTTTTTAACTCTGCGGCACTCTTCATTTTTTCTAATGACGTATCATCTAAGTCTTTCAATGCTGTAAATTGTTCTAAAGAAATTCCTGTTAGCTTTGTTTTTAAATCATCGGAAATTTCAGTTGTTGTAGCATTTTTCAACCATGCTTGAAAGGCAGCATCAGAAGAAGTATCTGCATTTAAGGAGCGCAGTTCACTAATATTGACATCTGTTAAATTCATTAACAAATTACGATTTTTGATTTTATTATATGTTGCCTGCTGCTCTTCAGTTAATGAGGCGTTAGAAAAAACGGAATTGTATTTGCCATCATAATTTGTATTAGCTGCATTGTAGTCGCCTATTGCAAAACTTTTCTTGTTAGCTAAATCAGTAAAATCTGTATTATTAGCAGCATTATTCCACTCATTCCACGCAGCATTATATTTATTTGCGATTGTAGAACCCTGATTAAATGTCTCTTTCAAAGTTACATTGTATCCTGATATTGAGAAATTGTTAGTTGTACGTTCAGTTGCAATCCCATTCACAGTGAAAATTGCATTTTTCCCTTCCGCTTTTTGAACTTTGTTAGGGTCAGCAAACCCTAAATTGTTAAAAATGTCTTGTCCATTAACAATTTGAATTTCGTCTTCACCCTTGATATCACCAGTATTTTTGGCTGCAAATGAGAAACGACCATTTTCAAAAATAGCGCTAATCCCTGCGTTACTATTGTTTACTTTAGTAATGAATTGGTCCACTGTCATATCCGCTGTGACTTCAATTTTTGTTGATTCATTTGCTAATTGACCATTGCTTTGTATTGCCTTAAATTCTATTGTACCTGTTGCACCTAAATCGACCATTTTAGTAGAACCAACTGCATTTTTTTGGTCTCCAACCAAACGAGCAGCCGAAGCTAGCTGTGAAACACCTTCAATCGAAAGCGAACCTGCTGCTTTTCCTGTTGCAGTTACTGAAACTAAATTAGAATTTGAGCTAGTAGCAGTTTTAGAATTTAAATCTTTTAGTACTAGATTATCTGCAATATAATTATCAAATGTTTTAAGTTTTGTATTTACGCTACGATACGCGTCACGTTGCCATTCATACTTTTGTTTTTGTTGGTACAACTTATTTAAAGGTGCTCTTTCCGCAGACATTATTTTTTTTACTAACTCATCGATATCCATTCCGGATGCTAAACCACCGATTCTATTGACCATTCTATTTTCCTCCTAAAGTTTCTTATATTTTTTCGTCTACAATCATCCCAAGCATTTTCTGCATTTCATAAAATGCGTCTAATAGCTTTTTGGGTGGGATTTCTTTTACTACTTCATCGGTATCTTGATCGACTACTGTAACATAGTATCGGTCCAAGCCTTCATGATAAACAAACTTCGCTGCATTATTTGTAACCTCTAACAATTGATTCATTGTATCAACAGCTTGTTGAACTTTTATCTTTGCTTCTTCAGTATTTTCGAGTGGTTGTATTTGTTCAACAGTGGATATTTCGCTTCCTTGCTTCGTTATCCTCTCAACTATTGGTCTATTTTTAGAAACAGTTTGGTTTATAGGCATTGCATCCAGATGTGTATTTTCTGAAATACGCATGTTTTCCATCCTCCTTGAATCTATTACAAGCGTTGCTATGAATAATATCGGATAAAAAAAAAAAAATTTCAGTTTTTCCATAAATCATCAATAAAAAATGAAATTCGTTTATGAAAAGATATTACTCTTTCCGAAATTTACATTAATTCCCTTCCAACTGAATTTGTACGTACTCGAAATCAAAGATTACGGAAGTAGACAAAGATTTAAATAAACATGGTAAATGGTTATTTCTCATGTACGATGAACTTGATAAAATCATTAACTCCTACCAAGCGCTGGCTGCACCCATTTGCATCCTACTTTCTTATTTGGTTAGAGCGCCGGAGACATTATAAACATTTTTCCCCAAAGATTTTTTAAGAAATGACTTATTTTGGAAGGATTTTTCAGACTCTGCAGATGTTTTGATTTAAGACAACATATTTTACGAATTGATTAGCAAATAACATTGGAAATTGGGCTGATTATATAATCAATATTTGTAATGTACCATTAACTGTAAAAACTGTGATCCCTGCTAATAAAGCATACGATTTATGAAAATATGATGATTACTATTGTTGGGAGTTTTATGGGGTGCCAATGACAAATGGAAAACCTATTCTTGGATTCCTAACCACTTGCAAGATGGGGATAGTAAAATTGCGCCACGTTCTTTAAAGCTATTTGTATTAATAGCTGAAAATAGGTAATCTAATTTCGAAGCATTATTGCTTCCTGTCGAATTGAATGCAGACTTTATACGAAACTTCAAAAGATCGTATACGTGAATTTAGCAAACGAAGAATATCTGTGGCTTAATGCCCTACAACAAGAATCATAAGACATAGATGCCCTTGCCAATCAAGATAAATTTATCCAAACTATTCAGGCATACAATCTGGAACAGCTCCATTCTCCTCCAAATTGGCTACAAAGATTAGTGCGTAAAACCAAATTTTTTACGCACCATTTTTATAAACATTCATTATACACAGCTCACTTCTTTTGCTCTAAAAAGGCGCTATGCAATAGGCTATCCTGTTGGACAATATTAGAAGATTGCAGCTACAATGACATAAGAACGTTGTTAGGGCAATTTGATTGGGAAGAAGGAAGCTCTCGATGTTTGAAGCATTTATTTAATAGTGACGACAAGAAATACGATTAAAAGTAGCAGAGCTTATTTTAAAATCCATTTCTTAAAATTTATTTAAAATTATTGTCATAAAAGCCCCAGTCATAAAGCAACTCATTATTCTGAACTCAATCAGATTATTCAACTCTTTATCATGACAAACATATGCCCCATCGAATTAAATCCAGATTGATCTATTCCTTCTCGTACACCTTTTAAATAATGAGGGTTATGCTCAATAACTTTCGCAAATTGTTGAACACATTCTACTACCATCTCCTGCGTTAACTGCTGCTGTTTCGCAGACATCCCAATTAAATGTAATTTAATAAGTGCAAAATGAATAACGAGCATTATATAGCTTTCAAAAAGTGTATTATAGTCGTATGGAAATAAATTTTTAAAGACATAATTCACGATATAATTTTCAATCATATATTCTTGTTTTTGCATAAATGATTCGTAAAAATTCGTATAGGCTGTGAGATATTTCGAAATAGCTTCTTCCATATTTCCACACCCTTCATTATCTTTATCTTCCTCCAACCCTAAACCTTCTAAGAGTTGCTGAAGAATGGTTAAATATTTTTTTGAAGCACTCCCATCAGACATGCGATAGCGAATTAATTCACGCGCTAAAGTAAGTTGGAAATTTAAGTTACCTTGAATATTGTTTAATGATTCGATAAATTTCTCATTATCCAAACGATTCAAATAATCTTGCATAATTTCAGGTAATTCTCGTTCCAATTCACTTGGCTTTAATTGCTCAATTTTTTGTATAAATAAACCTAAAATAATTAAACGAATTTCAATAGGTTGTTGGCGGCTCTGCATAAGCTGAATAGTAAAAATACGTAAATCCCAAAAATGAGGATGCTTTTCTATATTAAGTTCATTAATTACTAATCCTCGCGTGTCCTTTGGTTCTTCAGTTTCAATAAAACCTAAACCCTCTTCACGTAAAAGAACTATTCTAGCAGCTTCTGGACAAGATAACGTTAAGCTTTTTTCTGTAACATGCCCTACCTTTGTAAGATTTCTTGGATAAATAGCACATGTATTACATAAAAATTCTTCACCTAACTCCTTCTGAATACTACATAATCCATCATCTAATATCATGCTACACTTCTTATTTTCATCAAGAATAAATTTTGCATAGCTAGAATCATTCTGTTGCTTACGATCTCGCTTCACATATTTCTGAAGCTTTTCCACCATTTCGGGATGACGTACTCTACGATAGGCTTGATAGGTTTTTTTATCTACTGTAACTCTCCATCCTACACAGCAAGTATCCTCACAAGCACCGCCTATACAGCGGAATTCCGAAAGATATTCTGGTATTAAAATAGGTCTCATCACACTCACTCCTTTTCCACCATTCCCTAATTTGAAATTGGTGTTTATAAACCTAGTTGTCGGATCAAGCTACTTACTTCTTTATTCAAGGAAGAAGTTTATCCAAAAATTTATTGTCCCTAATACTCGTTTCAAACCCATGCTCATTATACTATTTTCACCATACAAATTGACCTTAGAAATAAAACTTTCATCAAGTTTTAAAATTTTTGATTCCTACTTAAGTCTAAATTTATTTTTGTAATACCGCTCTCTTTTTTATTATCCAATTTATATATCGCTCTTTAAAACTATTTATTTCTTCAGTAGACGATTCGTTATTTAGAATTTCTACACTTACATTGAAATCCTCTAAATCCACAAGACCATAATTATCAACTTTACCTACTGTTTCAAAATATAAATTTATATCCTTACTATGAATTACAGCACGATATTCTCGATTTGGGTGGTAAGACTCAGTAAAAACAAATCTCCTCTTCTCTCCACCAAAATCCTCCAGCAACTTACCATGTAACCTATCTTTTTCATAATCAATTTCAAGTAAGTTTAAAACAGTTGGATAAATATCTAGGTTACTCATTAATTTATTACTAGTTTTATTCTGTACTCCTCCTAACAACATAAATGGTACTTTCGTTCTTTCCTCATGTAAAAATTGAGAAGGATTTTCGATAAAGTAACCTTGCCCATGATCGGAATGTATAATAATTAAAACTTCGTCTTCTTTATAATTCCCTTTAATATAATTTAAAAGAAGAGATAAATGTAAGTCGATACGCTTTAACTCTTCCTTATATCTTATAATTTTTTGCTCATCATAATTTGACAATACTGATGTCTGCCCTTTATTTGCTTTCAAGCGGTTTTGAGCTGGAGTATGTACTTGTCCATTAATCCCCATAAATAATTCATCTGCAACATCATGTAAATCAGGCAACACAATCCATATATAATTATTTTTATCTTTAAATGTATCAAGGTGATCAATAACTTCCTCCATTAACTCACTTGTCGCAAAACCACCCGTAGAATTTTTATAAACTATTCGATTATAGCTCTTTCCATAGCCATGAGGAGGGGTGCCACGCCAATCTCCTGTAAATGCCGCAGTAAAATAACCATCCTTTCGAATAAGTTCAATAAGAGATTGTTGCTTTTCAGAAAAATCATGACTAAATATTGGGTGATATTGTCCATGAGCTATTGTATCCACAGCTGTAACTGTTCCTGCATTACTTGGAAATGTCCAATCTGCCGAAGCGTAACAATTTAGATTTTCGTATTTTTTCGAAAATACATTAAGTGTTCTTCCCAATAAATTTTCATCCGAATGCTTTTCTAAATATACACCTGACAAACCATCGATAAATGTATGAAGAATCAATTTATATTTCTTCGGTGCATCTTTTAACGGTATTGGTTTTCCAATAAAAATAGGGTTGTCTGATTGGATATGTACGCTTCCTTTTTCAAATGTTAAATAATTATATTGTCCAAACCTTAGCGTAGAATCATTATAATTATAAACTTCACCATTTATCGTAATCTGCAGTGTCGTATCCTCAGTTAAATAAGAGACAGGTAAAGTAGTATTCGTTGTAAAATCGAACTCATAGTTCTCACTTCTTTTTCCTAAATAATATTCAGCCTTTGCAAAAAAACGCGTTAAATTATTCAAATCCTCCAAATAGGTATTTTTATATAAATTTGTCATATTCTCGTATTCATTTCCTATTTCTTGGACTTTACGAATTAAACTCTCTCCAAACTTATCAATAGGATAGGCACGTTCTTCGCCTTCTATAGCTAATTTTTTCACAAAACTTATTTGCTCTTCTAACTGTTCTATTGACATCTCTTTAGTTTTTCCTACGATTTGGACTAGTGTTTCCAGATTATTTTCAACATCTTCTATTTCCTTTTGATTGTCAGCTAGTCTCAAGCACTTGCCAAAATGAAAAAAGGCTCTTTCATATTCTCGTTGAACATAACCTAACATTGCTGCATTAAAATGAAGTGAGTAGGAATAAGAAAAACGTAATAATCCCTCATTTATTAGTTCTTTAGCCTCTTCAATTTTTTCATTACTAAAACAATGTGTTGAGAACGCTACAAAATATGTCTCCGTTTTAGCTAAAGCACCTAATTCCATTAATTTTTTTTCTAACTCATTTATATCATAGGTAACCGTTTGAATTAATTCCTGAATTTCTTTATGTAAACTCTTTACTCTTGTTATCATTAATATTTGCTCTCCCTCTCAAATTATAACTATTGTATCATCATTTAAATTTTCTCTTTCCTTTCAAATTATATCTATTGTATCATTATTATTATATAGTTCGAGTAATATATTCTTATAGTAGAGGGGACTTTAATGGTTAAAACTGCTATTATCTTAGCTGATAAAGAAATAATAGATTTAGAAATACAGCCTTGCTTACTTTCTTTTTCAAATGAGAATATTTTAACAAGTATGTTAAATACGTTAGAAAATTTGAATTTCACTAAAATTATAGTAATCACTGGATTTCAAAGTGTAGCAATAAAAAATAACTATAAAACAAAAGGTAATATCACTTGGATTCATAATACAGATTATATGGATAAAGAATCGATGCATTCTCTTTCATTAGCTTCACAGTTCATTACTCAGGATTTTCTTGTACTAAAAGGTGATTTAATTATCCCATCACACATTATTCAAGCAGTTACTGAAAACACTGCTCCAATTGTAACTGCTATTAGTGATTTAACAAGTTCTAATGATGAAAATTTTGTAGAAGTAGATACAGATTTTGACTTAACTGACCAATCCAAAAATACTAAGCAACATAGCGCTATTAATGCAAATACAATAGGAATTGCAAAAATAAGTTATGCTCTTTTTAATGCAATGTTAGATAAATACTCTATGGAAAACATTTCTATGCACAAATACGAACAGATTATGATACACCTTCAAAATGAATATCCTATCCATTGCTTACATTTTGATAATACTCCATGGATTAATATCAATGATTATAAATCATATTGTAAAGCACGGGATAATATCTTTTTTGCAGTAAATTTATTTAATAAAAACGTACGTATTGTCAAAGAAAAAATTACTTCCATTATTACAGAACCTATAGAATATATATCTTTAGTTGGTGGGATGACTAATAATAACTTCAAAGTAACAACGTTGAAAAATACATACTTTGTTAGATTATCTGGTTCTGGTACCGATTCATTAATTAATAGAATGTATGAACCATATAATATTAATTTAATTCAGGATCTAAAAATTAATGCACCCACTTTACTCATTGATGGTTCGGATGGCTTTAAAATAACAGAATATATTCCGGATGGTATTACTCTTTCAAAACATACAGCTCGATCGCCAAAGAATTTAAGAAAAGTTGCATCACTGTTACAAACATTACATCAATCTAATGTGGAATTTATTAATGAATTTAATTTTATAGAAGTTTTAGAAAAATACACAAAATTACTACAAAACCCTATTTCTTATAATAATTACGAACAAGTACTAAATAGTATAAATTATATTAACAATCAATTACTAATTGACTTCGAATATTGTCAGGCCCCTTGCCACAACGATTTAGTACCTGAAAACTTATTGCTGGATAAACAGAACAAACTGTTTTTAATCGACTGGGAATATTCAGGTACAAATGACTACTATTGGGATTTGGCATCTTATCTATTAGAATCCGAATCTAGCAGAGAAGATGAGTATATATTCTTGTCTCTTTATTTTAATCGCTCACCGTCTGAACAAGATTTAATCAAAATAAAAATTTATCAGGCATTTCAAGATATACTTTGGGCTGTATGGGCTTTAGTAAAAAAAGAAAGCAATGTAACCGATTTTGAAATTTACGGTTTGCAAAGATATGAAAGAGGATCGAAAACACTAAGGGAGCTTATTCAATATGTCTAATGCTCACTATATTAAAGGTTTATGGTTAGGTTTATTTGGTGGTATTCTATGGGGAGTTGATACTGTATTTATAGGGCTCCTATTAGATCAACCTTTACTTGACTCATCCATTTTTTTTGCTCCTTTAGTGATCACATTTTTACACGATAGCTTTTCAAGCTTATGGATACTTGTTTATATCATTAAGCAAAAATACTTAAGTGATTTAAAAAATATTATACATAATAAAACAAGTCTAGTAATCATATTAGCAGCTTTTTTTGGGGGCCCTTTAGGTATGGCTGGCTATATGATGGCTATTTACTATATTGGACCTTCGTATACTGCCATCATCTCCGCTACCTATCCAGCTGTTGGTGCGTTTTTAAGTGTATTATTTTTAAAAGAAAAACTGACATTTAAAACGGGAGTTGGTCTAAGCATAACTATATTTTCTACAATGGCTTTAGGCTTTACTTCTTCAGAGTCAAATACTAACCTTATACTCGGCTTTTTTTTTGCGGCTTTATGTGCTATTGGTTGGGGAGCTGAATCTGTTATAAGTGCGTATGGAATGCGTGATAATATTATTCCAGTTATTGCGCTATATTTAAGGCAAACAACATCAGCTGTTATTTTTGCCCTCATCATTATTCCACTTATTGATGGCTATGAAATTGTAAAACTAATTTTTAGCAATTCCTTAGTGTTATATATTTTTATTACGGCTCTTGCAGGTACCGTATCTTATTTATTTTACTATACTTCCATCAATAGCATTGGACCAATAAAAGCGACAGGACTAAATATTAGTTATTCTGCATGGGCAATACTAATTAGTTTATTTTTAGGTTTCAGTGTATCACTTAGAGAACTGGTCCTAGCCTGTATAATTATTAGTGGGTCTCTTTTAACAACTAATAGGCCACAAGACTTTTTTCAACTTTTAAAATTTAACAGAAAGGTATTGTAATATGAATGCAATTATTTTAGCAGCCGGGCTCGGCTCACGTTTTGAAGAATACACAGAGAATAATCATAAATCATTATTTCCGATTCAAGGCACTCCTAATATTGAAAGAACAATTCTTTTTTTGATTGATGCTAATATTTCACCGATTTATATCATAACAGGTCATATGTCTGATAAATTCAATTATTTGAAAAATCGTTATATCCAAGTAAAGCTCATTAATAATCCTTATTATGAAATATTCAATAGTATATATACTTTTTCATTAGCACTGCCACATTTCTCAAACTCTTGGGTAATTGATGCAGATACTGTACTTACAGAAAATATCTTTAAAATTAAAGTGACAAGCAGTACGTACTTTACAATATTACGAAATTCAACATCTCTAGAATGGTGTCCAATTGTACGTAATAACAAAGTAGAAGATATTATAATAACTAACGAAGCTCGATCTTCTTTATCTGGTATTTCCTATTGGGATAAAAAGGATTGCTTAATACTAGAAGAAGTTTATAAAAAATATATGACTCAAAACTATTTAACAAATCCAAAGTTATATTGGGATGATATCGCAAAAGATAACCTGAACATGCTCAATGTTACGGCAGTGAATGTCCCTTCTAACTCATTATTTGAAATGGATACAATAGAGGAGTATCGTGCAATTATCAAATACTTAAATGTAGAGCAGAATAAGTATTACACTTAATTGTTTTTATTCCAAATTATTAGCTATAAACGGTCATGAAAAAGTCAAATAGCGTCTTCTGATAAAACCAGTAGGCACTATTTGACTCTTATGATTATTATTGTACACCCTTCCTCATTTTCCAATCACAATACAAAAAATCTTCTTCTGTATCAATATCTAAAGAGTGACTTTCGGACATAACATATCCTATTGTTTCGTCAGTAATAAATGTTTTTTTATTTTGTAGCCAGCTTACTTTAGCAACATATACTGCGCCATTCAAAGCATAGACTTTCGGTAAATCCTGCCTTCTAGAAAAGAATTCATTTGTTAAAAGGGGGCTTAATTGTTCTTTCTCCTGCATCGTATACATCCAGTATGGGGATGTATCAGCAATCGAAACACTAACACAAGCTGGTGATTTATTTTTAAAAATGAGTTCAATACAACCATCAATATCCTCAAAAGTTCGTAACGGAGAAGTTGGTTGCAATAAAACAATATAGTCAAACCCTGGGCACTGATCGACAACATGCAATACAGGCTCAATCCCGGGCGTATCGTCTTGTGCCAGCTCCAAAGGTCTTACAAAAGGGACTTCACAACCATATTGCTTAGCTACTTCTATGATTTCTGGATCTTCTGATGATAGAATTGTTCTAGTAATATATTTCGACTTTTTTGCTTCTTCAATCGTCCATGCAATCAATGGTTTGTCAACCAGTTTTCGAATGTTTTTACGTGGGACTCCTTTCGAGCCACCACGTGCAGGAATGATAGCTAAAATTTTAGGTTTCATTTATAAGACTCCTTTAATTCACTGTTTGCTCTATTAAAATCATCCATTTGCCCAATATCTAACCAATATTCATGAATAGGAAAAGCAGATGTTTTTTGTCTTTGTGTTATTAATCGCTCAAAAAGTGTGGGCATATCATAAAACTGGTCTTCTGGTATGTAGTCAAAAACTTCTGGATTCAGTACATAAATACCCGCATTGATAAAGCTACGGTGAGATGGTTTTTCTTTAATATCAATTAAATCGGCACCTCTTGTTTCAATCACACCGTAAGGAATTTGATATTCATACTCTCTTACGCACATAGTTGCAACCGATCTATGCTCTATATGGAATTGCATAAGTTGATCGAAGTTGATTTGCGTGAGCAGATCTCCATTCATTACAAAAAACGGTTCTACAGGCCTATGCTCTAATAAAGAAAGAGCACCCGCTGTTCCCATACGTTTATTTTCCTCTACATATTCAATCGTTACTCCAAAAGCTTCACCATTTTGAAAGTAATCTTGAATAACCTCCTTTTTATAATTGACCGAGAAAATAAAGTTCGTATACCCATATTGCTTAAATCCTTCAATAATCGTTTCTAAAATTGGTTTATTCCCCACTTTTAACATTGGTTTCGGTATTTCATTTGTCAGAGGTCGAAGTCTGGTACCTAGCCCACCAAGCATTAGCACAACTGTATTTTTATTAATGGATTGTTCAAATTTATCCATAAACAAAATATTTACAATCCTATTCTGCTCATCAACTATTGGTAGCTGTCTCAACTGTTTAGCACTCATTATCTGTTTATATTTATAAGGCTTGCGTCCCCTTTTAGCACTCGTTGGCTTAGCATTCATAATGGATGTAATCGGTACATCTAAACCTTCACCACGTAAAATACCTCTACGAATATCCCCATCTGTCACCGTACCAAGTAAATGGCGTTTTTCATCTACAACAATAGCAAACTGTAAAGAAGATTCATCTATAATTTTCATCGTGTCTAACAGTGTTTGATTGCTCGTCACTAAAACCTTTTCCCATTGCTTCATTTCATTTACACTTCCTTCGCAGGCACCCCTAATGCTGTTGCCCCATCAGGAATATTCTTCACGACTACTGATCCGGCACCGATTAAACAATTTGAGCCAATTAGTATACCTTGTATAATCGTTACACCTGTTCCAATATGTGCTCCTTGTTGCACATGTATAGCCCCTGATAATTGTGATCCTGGGGCGATATGTACATGTTGCTCAATCCTGCAGTCGTGATCAATTAATGCCCCCGTATTTATAATAGTATTATCGGCAATTTCTGTGTTCGTTTGAATAATAACCCCGGCCATTATTTGAACACCTTGTCCAAGTTTGACTGAAGGTGCCACAATAGCTGAAGAGTGTATAATTGATTTAAATTTATAGCCCCTATCAAAAAAATATTGAAATATTTTCCTACGCAAAGGAGATGGCTGTACCATTCCTACCCCTAAAACTAACTCAATATCCGAAGGCGAATATTTAAATACCACTTCATCATTTCCTAAATAAGGTAATGAAAATTGATTCTTCTCTATTGTAGGAGCAGTAAAACCTAACATTTTTTCTCCATGCGTTAGCAAAATTTCCGTTAACACGGATGCATGTCCACCGTTTCCAATGATTATAATCGGCTTACTCATCTATAAGCTCATCCTCATCGTATGACTTTAAAGCACCCTTCCCTATATAAGACCAATATTTAGATGGAGCGATACCGCTTCCAGGCCTTTTTATAGTCAAATTGCTAGCAGAAAACACTTCACCAATCTTAATAGGCCTTTTTGCAACTAAGCTTTTTCGTGCTGGCATACGATTTTGAAGCTCTGTAGTTGTCGGTCTTTTTACCCCATCTCCAAGTGCCTGTTCTATTTCTCGTATTCCACCAATCATTTCCTTTAGTTCATCTGGATTTAAAGAAGCTATATGGTCTGGTCCTTCTAATGTCTTATCTAATGTAAAGTGTTTTTCTATCACTTTTGCCCCCAAACTAACAGCTGCAATCGATATACGTATTCCTTCAGAATGATCAGATAAACCTATCGGTAATCCAAAAATCTCCTTCATTTCGCTTATTGCATTTAAATTAATAGAAGAAGCTGGAGCTGGGTATTGTGTTGTACAATGTAGAAGCGTTACATAGTGTTGTAACACCTTTTTTGCTTCTTCTGTATGATAAAATTGCTGCACAGTTTCCATTGTCACAGCATCTAAAGGATTCGCTAAACCACATGCGATAAACGCTAATGCTTCGTGAATTTCTTCAACTGTTGCCATACCTGTTGACAAAATAATTGGCTTACGTTTTGTAGCCATATAATGAATAAATGGGGCATTTGTTAATTCCCCAGAAGGAATTTTAACTTTTTCAACAGCTAGTTTATCTAGTAAAAAATCGACACTTTCAAAATCAAAAGGTGTCGATAAAAATGCGATATCTTCTGTTTGGCAAAAAGCTTTCAACTCTTCAAATTCCTCATAAGTTAACTCTAACTTTTTTAACATCGCAAATTGTGACGTAGCCTCACCTAAATTATCTACTTGATAGTCGGCTTGCTTTGCTTGTTTTGTTACTAAGTTTTCCACCTTAAACGTTTGAAACTTTACTGCATCTGCCCCAGCTTTTTTTGCAACCTCTACAAGCTTCTTCGCCATTTCTAATGAACCATTGTGATTGACTCCTGCTTCTGCAATAATATAAGTTTTGTTCATAAATCGTAGAACTCCTTTTTTATAGAAAATGACGATAATTCCTTTAAAATAGTCATAATTTTTTCTGACACTTGACCTTCCCCAAAAATGTAGTCATATTCACCATTAAACTTTCTAGCTTTTTCAATAGTAGAATAAATTTCCTCTGTATCAAGCGCTGTATTAAACACTGAATTTGGTTGTTCCCTACCTTCCTGTCTCATTCCACAATTTACTGTCGGTGTCTCTAAATAAGGAACTTCAATTATTCCGCTTGATGAATTGCCTATTACTACTTCTGCATGCTTTACTGCACTTAAATATTTTAACTGTCCTAATGAATCGTATAATTTTGCATTTTTATGTGTTAATGTGAATTCGTGAATAGCTTCATTAATCATCCTCCCTCCATTGTCCGCATTTGACTTCGTAAAGAGTAAATTTACATCTGAATAACTCTCTAACGCCTTCAGCAACTTAAAAATCCCATCTGTTTCACCATTTGTTTCGGGATGATACGTAATTAAAAACATTGTCAACTGTTTATCTAGCTGAAGTTTCTCAAATAGTTCTTCCTTTGTCATCAAATGCAAATTTAAAATATTTTCTATCCCAATCGCACCAACATTAAATACACGCTCTGGGGATTCACCTAATTGTATAACACGGTTACGATGTGATTTTGTACTAGTAAAATGCCATGTGGCCATTTTACTAATTGAATGGCGAATTGCATCATCATATGCGCCAAAAGTACATTCACCACCATGAATATGAACTATTGGAATTTGCATAATAAGTGCAGTTTGAGCAGCAGCTAGCATTTCGAAACGGTCGCCTAGAAGAATAATTAAATCTGGTTGTAAACGTGCAAGTACATCAGCAAAACCAATGGTAGCAAGCCCCATAGATTTCACTACACCTGTAGCGGTGTCTGCTGAGACAAGTATCTCTACTTTTTCATTTATTATGAATCCATCATTTTCAATCTGTTTATAAGTACTGCCGAACTCTGGTGATAAATGCATACCTGTAACTACAAGTTGCATTCGAAAATCTTCACTTTTCTGAACTCTCTCCATTAGAGGTTGTAATAAACCATATTCTGCTCTTGTAGCCGTTATAAAGCAAATTTTCACGTCGATTCTACCTCATTCATAATTTAATTGATTACAATCTATTCGATTATGCCAAAAGTTTTTGCCTAATGTCGTCAAACCTTTCTGCGTAGTAAACCCTGAAATGAAACCATTTTCTCTCAAAATATGTAGTAGTTCCTCTTGCATTCTAGTTGCTTTTTCTCCGCCCCCAAAAGAAGGTGTATACAATTTAATTTCTTTATTTAAAAGTTTTTCAAAATGATTTTTACACGGTTTAATCTCTTTATTATAAAAGTCTTGAGCATTCCCATCATAAGGTATATGTTTCACACAATGAATACCAATAGACATACCAGCCTTATCCATTTCGATAATTTCTTTCTCGGATATATAAAATTCATCTATAAACGTATCTAATGATCCATAAATAGAAATCACTTTTTCCTCTAAAAAAGCTCGGCTCTCATCTTCTGACCAATAAAAATTGAATAAATATTTAACAAACCTTCTATACTCATTTTCTTCATAAGAGTAAATCTCACTTTTATTTTTAATTTCATCTTTATCTACTTTTAAAGAAACTTCTTCCCAAATTTCTTTATCATTAAAATAAGATAGGGTCGTATGAACTAAATGAAATATAGGTACTTGCCTTTCAACTAAAGGCCCTGACATTAGAGTAAAATATCCTGGCACCTCTAATTCCTTCAAAATTCTAAATGCATTTTTATATTGATCTTTTGTTGCATCGTCAAAAGAAATAATACATTTCGGTTTGGTAGTAGGCTTATTCATATCCTCTGGTTTAATAATTTCGTAATATTTTTTTGCCCATTCCACTTGTTTTTTAAATTCATTAGGAGAAATGGGGACACTTCCTTTCCATTGATCTGGTTCCATTACATAATGATACATGATAACTAAGTCCTTCATGACTATACTCCTTTTTAAAAATAAACTCATAACTTATATATAGCATAAGTTATGAGTAGAATTTTAGGCTTTATTTATTTTAGACTCAATTAGATTAATTAATTTTCCTACCACTTGAAATTCATCTGACATCATTTCATCATCAGAGAAAGTGACATTAAATTGTTCTTCTAAATTACATACAAATTCAACAATACCAAAAGAGTCAATATACCCCTCTTCGATATAGTTTAATTTATCCAAATCAACTAGATTATTTATACTATGTTTTTCTTGTAAAGCTGATAAAACATAATCTCTTATATTCATTATAAATACCCTCATTCAATAATATTGTCAATAATTTGTGTTCTTAATAATTTACCCATCGCATTTTTAGGTAGTCTTTGTACAAAATAAATATTTTGTGGTAGCTGATAATCAGCCAAATTTTTCACACAATATCGCTGGACATCTCTTATTGATAAATTAGTATCTTTTTTCAAAACAATAGCAATAGCCACTATTTCTCCTAATTTCCTATCTGGATATGCAAACGTAGCACATTCTTCAATTTCAGGTAATCGTCCTACAACTTTATCAATATCTGTTGGGTATACATTAATTCCGCCAGTTATTATAAGTTCTTTTTTTCGACCTGAAAAGTATAAAAAGCCATCTTCATCTAAATAACCTAAGTCACCTGTTTTAAAGTAGCCTTCAATAATATTTTCATCAAATAAATCACTTTGTCCATAATATCCTTCACATATTAATGAAGTTTTACAAAGGATTTCTCCAACTTCATATGCTTTCGCCACCGTATTATCGTCTTTTAATATTTGAATACTTGCTTCTGGTAAAGATCTTCCTACAGAATTTTGCTTACTATAGGCTTCCTTAAAATTGATGCTCGTTACTGTTGAACTTTCTGATGTACCGTACATTTCATGGAAATCACACATTAATCTATCAATCAATTCTTTTCGAATATGGGTTTCTAACAGTGCTGATGAAGAAACAATGCATCTTAACGAACTAATTTCATTCATTTCAATTTTCGGAAGTTCGCAATTTATTTGATTTAATTGCGCGGAAACTGCAATCGTAAATGTCACACCTTGTTCTTTAATAGTCTCTAACCATCTTTTCGGTGTGAATCGAGACATTAAAATACTAGTTCCACCTGCTAGCAAAGGCATTAATACCAATCTTTCAGCCAAGGAATGATACAAGGGAGTTGCTGCTAGTACTCTATCATACTCCGTCACTCCATATAAATTATAGTGGGCTTTAATACGTTTATATTTATTTTCTTGTGTCAATAAAATTGGCTTTGGAGCTCCAGTCGAACCTGAAGTTAATGTAATAATAAAGGATTCTTTTCCATTAACCTTCTGTACATACGGTCTAGATTTTGAGCAATTATCAATATCTAAAAAAGAAATTTTCCCTTCCACATATGCATCTAAACAAAATGATTGACCTTTTAAATTTAAGTTTCTATACTTTTCAAAAAATCTTTTTGTAGCAATAATATGTTTTACTTCCGCTGCTTCAAAAGCATGTATAATCGCTTCTTCAGGTAAGGTTGGATTAATTGGAACTAAGCCTATACCATTATTTGCAGCTGCTAAAATTAAAGCTACAGAAGTAATATTATTATACATAGGTATCCCAATATGATCACCATATTCAACATGATTTTCTAATAAAAAATTAGCGTATTGATTTGTTAAGTTTGCTAAGTCTTTATATGTGATACTTTCATCTTCACACCAAACAGCTAGCTTGTTTTCATTTAACTCAGCCTTTTCAAAAAACAAATCTGCTAGTAAATTTACCATTTCCCTTTAATCCCCAATCAAAAATTTACTTTACTTCCTATTTCAGCTGACATGTATGCAGCGTATGTAACTTTGATTGTGTCGTATGCTAATTTAAATCCAGATTTAGGATCTCTATCATAATAAATACATTCCATGAAATCCTGCATTTCATCTGTATAGCCTCTAATAATTTCATCTGCAATGAAAGGTTTATTCCATCCTTGTTTACTTGGTAACATCTCTGATAGATAGACATTATCCAATCCATCTTCATCTAAAAAGTATGTTTCCATTAAATCATTTAATGTTATCGTACAATTAATAGCAGCATCGTTACAATAAAGTTCTACATAATTTTTACTGCCACCTAAACAAACATCTGTCGCAATAACTACTGCTTTAGAGCCATCTGAAAATGTTATAATAACGGTCCCCATATCTTCCACATCGTTAGGTCTTGCCATAATATGACGATGCTCATAATCCGTTAAAGATGGCGTAATTCTCGCCATATCTCCAAATACACTTTCTACGCTAATATTAGTTCCTCTAGCTTCTGCCTCTTGTTGCTTCAACCATAACACAGCAGACAGTGGGTGAGAACCTGTTCGAATAAATGTGCCTCCCCCTGTTTTCGACCACTCACCTGCAACTGGTGAACTAGAGCCCTTTAGACTTTCTTCACCTTTCATATACAAAATACGACTTTTTTTCGCTTTAATAACTTCAGCTGCTTTGACTACCGCTGGTGCATATACAAAATTTTCTGCGTACATAAACTTTTTGCCTGATGTTTCAACTACAGCCTGCAATTTTTCTAATGACTGTAATAATTGATTAAACATTTCGACTTTAGACACTGTATTACCAACCGGAGCTGGGTCTTCTTCTCGTCCAAAAAATCCAGAAAGAGGTTTTTCACAAATAACATGTTTTCCTGCTTCCATCGCACGTATAACCATATCTTCATGAACATATGGAGGAGTACATATATCAATTACATCAATTTCTGGATCATTAATTAAATCTTCAAAATCATAGGAAGCAATTTCAAATCCATATAAATTTTTCGCAGGAATTAACTGTTCTTCACGCCTAGCGACAATTGTTTTAAATCGCAATGGGATTCCACTTACTCGTTGAAGTGCTTGCATATGTAGTTCTGTAGCACGCCCTGCCCCAACCAAACCTATTACAATTTTCTTCACTGCTCCCATCTCCTTTTCATTTATTTAAGTCTACTTTTTGGAATTGCATAACAAACTGTTTCTTGATCGACCAATTCCGTATAATGTCTTATGTAAAATGTATAATTTTCATTATATGATTTAATCAACAAAGGAATTTTATAAAAGTCTTTTAAGTCATGATACAAGCAAATTGCTAATAAAGGAGTTTGCTCACAAATTATTTTCTTTGCACCTATTAATGCGTTTTCTTCTGCTCCTTCAATATCCATTTTTATAAATGTGATTTTTTCTTCACTTAGAATATTGTCTAAAGTATCTGCTTCAATCTTCACTTCTCCACAAGATATAACATGTCCCGCCGTCAAATTTGATTGGAAATACAAAGTTTCCTTTTTATCCCAACAAGCTAGATTATATATCTGGACATTGCTATAATTATTATTAGAAACATTGATTTTTAGCTTTTTGAAATTGTCTGGATCTGCTTCAATCGCAATATACTTTTTATAATTTCCTTTAGAGACATCACTAAATATTTTTAATGTATCTCCATCAAAACTTCCACAATCTACAAAAACTTCATCTGACATTAAATCTATTAAATTTTCTTCAAAATATTGCATATGTGCTTTAGAATTAATACCAGAAAGATATTTATTATCTAGTGTTAATTTAGAATTTATTATTCCAACAAATATTTTTTTAGAAAACTCATCATCTAACATGTTATATACTTCGTTATAACTAGATAAATTCTCCATAACAATATCAGTTGCATACTTTTCTTTAAATGTATAATAATCTTTGGCAATTCCAAAACATCTAATATCTATATTTTCCTCTTTAACACCCATTTTTAATAATTTAGGTTTTATTTCACTTAAAAACATAGAAGCAACAATTATTTTATAGTTGGCTTCTTTTTCCAATTCCTGAATTAGTACTGTAGGTGTAATAATTTCGCATCCGTTTTTTTCTTCTACGATACTAGTAACTTTATTATCAACAAAATATTTGATATTTTCTTTTAACCCTTTACTCTCTAGAAAACTATAAACTAAATCGGCCCCTACTCCAGACCCCCATATAATTATTTTACTTTCTAAATATCGCTTACTGTAATTATCTATTATTTCATCCCAATTACTTTCTAATAAAAGCTTTTCATGAAGTGACATTATATTTAATTTCCTTTCTATGTAACTAAACAATTTAAGTTCAATAAAACTAATTTTAAAAACTAAATATGCCATTTAAAATAACAGCAGATAAGTAAGAATTACAACTATTTAAATTTCCTCTAAGCTATTGTGACTTTTTTAATTATTTCTTTCATATATAGTTAGTTACTACTTTTGTCTATCTTGGTTATCGAATAACAAACTATTTCAACATTGAATTTGGTCTGTCTTGATCCCCATCAGCTTTAAAGAATTTAGTATTTGGTAACTTGTGGTGTACCCATATATCTACATTTGCTTGTAAAAATGGCTCAAAGTAGTTCGGAATCACATTCAAATCTTGTTCATCGCGTAAAGTAAACCCTGCATTTGAAATATATGTATTTTCAAATCCATATACATAAAAATCTATATATTCAACATTCCGTTCTACTAACATATCTTTAAATTCTTTATGTAGCCCCTCAAATAAACTTTCATCACCTAAATAATCTACAATTCGAATTACTTTAGCATCATTTTGGATAACTTCTCTACAAACTACTAAGGCACCTACTTCGTTTTCACATTCAACTCCATAGATATCATATTTATAATAAGGATGCTCAAAATAACGTTTATTAAAG
Organism: Lysinibacillus sp. fls2-241-R2A-57; assembly: GCF_030209535.1. Classification (NCBI taxonomy): domain Bacteria; kingdom Bacillati; phylum Bacillota; class Bacilli; order Caryophanales; family Bacillaceae; genus Lysinibacillus; species Lysinibacillus sp. fls2-241-R2A-57. Next base: position 6,734 of record NZ_JARVRU010000083.1, on the reverse strand, counting down.
TACCATGAATCTTTATATGGAATTGTGTCCAAACTATCCATATCAAATTTACTTTGTACTTCTTGTATTGAATTTAACCTAATTAACCGTACTTTTTTTTCAATTTTATTTATAGAGTGTTGAAATTTATTGATTTGAGCTATCTTGAAATTTGTTATACTATCACTTAAAAGGTAAAAATGTTGCATTTTCCCTACAGATTCTTTAAAAAACATTTTTCTCAAAGGAATAGTTGTATTTGGATTTGCACCATTGCCAATCTGAGTTCTACAATTTGTTAAATCCATTACACGTTTAGCTAATTCGACACCTAAAAACGGTGTGTTCTCACGAGTATCTACTACTTTCCACATGCTCCCCCAAATATCTTTTTTATTTAAATCTGTTGTTTGTGAGCAATTTAAAAAACCAAAAATTCCTTCTAATGATCCTGTTCCTTTATCAATCGCTAAAACAAAATTAACATCATCTTCATTTACATATTCATATTCAAATAACTTTCGATCAGTTGCCATAATATGACCTTCACGCCAATGCTCATTTAAAAATGTCATAATCATTTCAATATCTGAACATTTCGCTAAACGTATTTCATATCTTTCATCATATTTATTCATTATCTCACCTCAATTGGCGTACTTGGAATATTAATAACTCTTTGTTTTAATCGTTCTGTTACTGCTAAATCCATCTTTGGACATTGTATAAACATCTCTAGTTCATGCATCGGTGTCCATATTGGTCGACTCATAACCCCTTGCTCATTTAAAAAACCTAATATTTCATCCCGATTATAGTGTTCATCTAACAAAATTGCTTGTAGCCAATAATTACTTTGAGTATTAAAAGGTTCTCTAAATAATCGTATTCCTTCAAAATTCGCCACTAGATTTTCATAAAATTTCGTTAAATTTCGCTTTTGCTTAATATACTCTGGCATTTTTTCAAGCTGTGCACAACCTAAAGCAGCATTTATATTAGGCATGCGATAATTAAAGCCAATTTCATCATGTATAAACTCCCAACGATGTGGAACCTTTGCTGTCGTTGTTAGATGCTTTGCATAATCTGCAAGTTCTTCATCATTTGTTAAAATAGCACCGCCACCGCCTGTAGTAATAATTTTATTCCCATTAAAACTCATGGCGCTTACTTTCCCAAATGTTCCTGTATGCTTCCCTTTGTAGTAACTACCTAATGATTCTGCTGCATCCTCGATAAGTATCAGCTTATATTTTTCACACAAGGTAATGAGTTCATCCATCATGCAAGGATGACCAAATGTATGCATTGGCAATAGTGCTTTAATACGGCGGTTTGTTTGCTTGTTATATAGTTCACCTTGGCGCAATTCAGCAATTTCCTCAAGATATTTTTCAAGCTTAAACGGGTCGACACCTAATGTCTCCTCATTCACATCGACAAAATGAGGGATGGCTTGCAAATAGGACACAGCATTTGCCGTTGCAATAAAAGTTAACGATGGTAATAATACCTCGTCATTTGACTCTACTCCTACTATTTTTAACGCAATATGCAATGCAGCAGTACCATTAACTACTGCCACGGCACGCTTCACACCTACAAACTTCGCTAAATCTTCCTCAAAACGTGTAACATAAGAACCAACTGAAGATACCCAGCCTGTTTTCACACAGTCTGTTACATATTCTACTTCTTTTTCATTAAATGTTGGTTCATGTAATGGTACAAAATTTTTTCTATACAGTTGATTAATGTTTTCAGCAAATTTTATCCATTGTTTATTCATATATTATAAACATCTGCCTTATATCGAGATAAATTCCTAGGATTTGTAAACCATTCGATTGTTTCTTCTAAACCTTTTCGGAAGCCATCTTTACCAGCATAGCAAGGCTCCCAACCAAGCAGCTCTTTTGCTTTTTTATTTTCCGCCCATAAACGTTCCACTTCACTCTTTTCTGGGCGAAGGCGTTGTTCGTCTGTTTCAATTGTTAAATTGACGCCCATTATATTCGCAATCATTTCAGCCGTTTCACCAATCGACACTTCATAATTCGAACCTATATTAATAGTTTCACCAATTGATTTGTCTGAGTTCATTACTGAAATAAAACCTTGTACTGTATCTTTCACATAGTTAAAATCACGCGTTGGATCAACGGCACCTAGCTTAATTGTCGTTTTACCACTTGCTAACTGACTAATAATTGTTGGAATCACGGCACGTGCTGATTGACGTGGTCCATATGTATTAAATGGGCGGATAATGGATACTGGTGTATCGAACGCACGATAGAACGATAATGCCATCTGATCCGCACCAATTTTTGAAGCTGAGTAAGGCGATTGTCCTTGTAATGGATGTTCTTCATCTATTGGTACATATAATGCCGTCCCATACACCTCACTTGTCGATGTGTGTACTACTTTTTCTACTCCTAGTTCCTTCGCTGCCTGTACAACATTCAATGTACCTGTAACATTTGTATCGACATATGTTGCTGGTGAGTGATATGAATATGGTATTGCGATAAGTGCAGCTAAATTTAATACATGTGTACAGCCCTTCATCGCTTCCTTTACACCGTAAGGATCACGAATATCACCTGAGAATACATCAAGTTGAGATTTAATTTCTTTTGGAGATTGATCCAGCCAGCCCCATGAATTAAATGAATTATAATAAACAAAGGCCCGCACATCATAGCCTTGACGAACTAAATCTTCTGTTAAATGAGAGCCGATGAAACCATCAGCACCAGTTACTAATATTTTTGATTTCAATCTCTTCATCCTTTTTAATAATTTTTACAGACAATTTCTTCAAAAGTTTTTTTATCTATTAATGGAACCTGATTTATTTTTGCACCTTTTTCGGCTGTATTATAAACATTAAGTTCCGAGTCTTTCATTTTCTCATTAAACCATTGTAAAAAAACCTGAAACATCGCGTGTGTGTTAATAACACTGTCATCATTTGCGACAATTTTTCGAAATTTCTCTTTGGAGCCTTCAAATACTGAATTAGTAAGAACAGCATGTGTTTTATCACTTTCAAAACCTAAGTCTAATCCAAACAAAATTACATGCTTATACCCCAATGCCTCTATTAAGCTCAGTGTAGCCGTTGCAACAGATCCACCCGTCTCTATCATCGGATAATTATATTTTTTGGCTACTTCTTCTGCCTTAGTGTACCCTTCCTGATACATTATATAGCGTGGACCTTGATGCAATTTAACACTACTATGATTTGTTGTACTTAAATAGTATAAGTTCCTAGTAAAACCACTATTGTCAATTTGGGATTTTATCACATCATTTGCATCTGTTAAAACAATGGCAGTAGGAATAATTTCATTCATTAATAGCTTTTTTAACACTGTTCCTACTGCAAAAATATCTATTTTTTCTTGATATATTTTTAGCCAATCTATTGTTTTGTCTAATGATGGTCCCGCAGCTACTAGGCAAGCCACTTTTTCTTGCCGCGTTTTCATAAACGAAACATCGCCTAATAAACAATTTAAATGGAAATTCTCCTGCATCTTGTCAGCATTATTTTTGTAAGAATTTTGTGTTATTTTTATAATTTCTAATGAATTAAATAAAGGATGTGTTTCTCCAATTGCAGTCAACCAACTGTTGGGAATAAGTACTTGAAATGATTTAAAGTCTTTCCCCTTTAAAGTATTGACTATTTGAATATTATCTACTTTCCACCAACCATCGTTGTTATTTTCATAAAACAACGATAATTCTTCTTGATCAAAATAATAAACAACAATTTTTTTGTTTTTCGTACAATTGATTAATGATTTCAAATGATAGCCTAAGCCTAATCCAATTAGCAAATAATTATCTACTTTCATATCTACTTCAGCTTTTATCCACTTCTCAACACTCTCAAGAGGTCTATAAGTACTATAAATAGAGATGTTATTTAGTTTTAATGTTTTTTCATTATTTTTTGCATGTTTTACTTCCCATTTCATAAACATAGTACTATATGTTCAATGTCACTTGTTTCGATTCGCTAAAAAATGTTGCTATTTCATATTCAAATAAATCCGCGACCAATAAGTAATCTTTATTTTCTAATCCTTCATTTATTTCGATAAAAAATTCTTTAATTTTATCGATATCCATTTCAGCATTCACTCCGCCTGCATTTAATAACTTATTTGCTTCCGTAATCCAAATAACCCCTTCAGAAAAATTACTAATGGCCTGTAATGCCTCAGCAATATTATCTTCTCTTAAATTATTTGCAATATATTCCGAACCAAACGGAATTTTCCCTAAATACTCGTTATAACTTTCTAATACTTCTAAGATTTCTCTTTCCATTATTACCATTCCTATCCAAATATATTTTCAGCCTCTTTAGTTGCTTCTAATGTATAACGCTTTGATTTTTCAATAACCTCTAGTAATCTAGTATATAACTCTAAATTTTGATTAAATACCCTTTTATAGCTTTCTTCAGGTTTTTCATTTGGTACTTTCTCATAATTTCTTAATACATCAATAGTTATTGGCCCAGTTATATATTCAATTGAAAGCTCAATAAACGCTCTCTTTAATTTAGCGTCTATTTTTTCAAGACCTCTCAGTACTTTTTTATCAAAATAAATCGTCGAATTGTTTGTTTTTAAAAAAATAATTGCATTTTTAATCTCTTTAATCACGTCATCATATATTTTTATATTTTTATTCATTATACTGTAAAAAAGTTTGTAATCTACCTTCCTACTTTTAACTTCCGAATTCATATTTATTATATTACTGCTATCCACAAATCTCTCAACAAAAGTTCGAAAAGGCAGTTGCTCTATTCCTTCAATTTTCACTCCACCTTCAGTACAATTATAGATTTCATTATCATTATTGTTATGATAATGAAGCATTTCAAAGCCTTTTTTCATTGACAAAAAAGAGTAATCTGTTAACACCTTATCCCCATAATAGCCCTCTAATTCAAATGTTCGTCTTTCTTGTTTGACGGTATCATTAATCTCAATAAAATGTTTATTACTTTCATCATGTGACTTATTGTCCGTATATGCTAAATCTTGTCCAATCATAGCAATTGGTCCAGTTGTTATATAGCTTGCTATTGAATAACAAAAATTAGCCACCGATCCTCCACCAAGAATCAATGGTAAGTCAACGTCAAATAACTTTTTAATTTGCTCTCTATACTCAACATTATTTGCATCAACAAATGCATACTTTTCATTCTTACATTCATATTGAATTTTGTAATTACTTGTAATTGCAAAAATCAATTTTGATTTTATTTTACCAATATCTTTAAAATGATTATAATTTGCTAATGATCCATCAACAGTGACAATATAATCTGGCTCTATTTCATTTTTTAATAACGAATTGACAGTCGATCCAGCAGCAATTAAAATCACGTTCTTTTCTATTTCTTTTAATAATGGTAGTTGTTTTGTTAAAGAAGGTCCCCCTGCTGCAACTATCACTGGACAAGTATAATACTTATTCAATGCTTCTAATGATATACCTGTATATACATTAGCTAAATTATGAATTGAATTTTCTTGCCATGAATCCGCAAAATATCTCACTGTATTTTCAGTTACTAAATTAAGCATTTGTACATTTTTAATTATTTGCAAAACCATTTTGTATTCGTTTTGAAATAATTTCTCGTAGTTTGGAGAACATACTACTTTTACTTTTTTACTTAATTGAGGTAATTGATTTGCAATATAAGTTTCAATTTCTTTCTCGTCTATTTTCTCAATAACATGATGTGATTTATCATCCTGGTCTAATAACGAAAATATCGGATCAATAATTATGAGCTTAGAAGGGTCATCAATTCTCTTTAATAATGCATCCTTAATATAACCTAATCCAAAACCAAATAATACATAAGCAAAATTCGGTTCAAACTCTTTTTCTACTATTCTATCCGCCTCTTTTATAGGATCATACTTACTATGTAATAATAGTCCATCCACGACTACTGTTTTTAAATTATTTTTCGATGATAAATATTCAATAATATGTTTTACCAAAACCTTCACCTCCTATTTTATATCGTCATTTTCTAGGAAATATGAACAAAATGTAAGTATGTCTTTTGTTAACACTTTTAATTTTCTTCATTTGTTTAATAATTCATCAAAGTTAGCTACAAAGTTAGAACCTAATAGACAAATTTCTTTATTGATTTGGATTAAATCATCCTAACACCGATAGGATAGCAATGTATTCAATAGTGTCATAAGGCATCATTCCCAAATTGGTGTTTTTAAATTGTTTAATCGCTACAATGATACCAAATCTAGAAAGATTCCTATACTTTGTTTGGAAACCCTTGATACGAGGCGTAAAATTATGAAATTAACTCATTTAATATTAGTCGGGATACGTTCAACGATATGAATGATGAGGAGCAGTACGCATCGTCTTTATAGAAAACTACGCAAACTAAAGCGATATTTTCAGTTAAATAATGTCCGTCATAGAACAGAAAGAAAAGCTAAACTTCATTACTACCTGGTGACGTTTATTTATAATGCCTGTAAGTTAGCAGTGGATCGTATGAATGCTTTATACAAGTACAAACTCAATGTAGAAAAAATAAAAAAAACGTAGGTTTACTTAATAGGAGCAGTCTAAGCTCATAAAAAGTATGATTTATGAAACTGATAATCGAGTAGGAGGGAGTGATTAACTCCCGACCTCTCACACCACCGTACGTACGG
>NZ_JARVRU010000026.1:0-82419 GCF_030209535.1 Lysinibacillus sp. fls2-241-R2A-57 | reverse complement strand
CGATTTCGTCATTACCCGTCACTCCTTTATTTTTTGATTATTCACAATATACAACGAAAACGTATGTTCTGTAAAGAAAAAAGCACTTCATTCCTCCCACCTCTGAAGAAGTGGGCTTCCTGAAGTTCACTGCTGTGAAATTAGCAACAATGCAAGGTGCTTCTACTGGCTTTGGTGGTATTTTCACATTAGCTATTGATATTCCCCTTATTTTAGGGATGGCTTTAAAAACATTGCAAGAGATTGCGATCATTCATGGCTATAATCCGAATGATAAAATGGAGCGTATTTTCATCGTAAAATGTCTACAATTCAGCTCCGCCGATATTGTCGGTAAAGAAGCGATATTAAAGGAACTTTCGTCCATTTATGATACTAATAATGCAGCAGAAAATATGATTTCACAGCTGCAAGGCTGGAAGGAAGTTTTCTATACATATCGCGATCAGTTTGGATGGAAAAAGCTGTTTCAAATGATTCCGATTGCTGGAATGATTTTCGGTGCCTACGCAAATAAAGGCATGATTCAAGACGTTGCCGAAGCAGGTATTATGCTCTATCGTAAGCGACGTATTTATGAAAAAATGAATGAACTAGATAAGCAATAACACTTAAAAAGATGACTCTGATAGATCGGAGTCATCTTTTCTTTGCTTAATCCATATTTATATCTACAACTACATTTTCAAGGTACTCGTCAAGATTCTCTTTATTTACAGCCTGCATCATATTTGACCGTTCTTCCCTGTTCTCTAAAGATTCGATTATTAAATACCCCACATTTGGATAGTAATGCAGCCAATCAAAAAAGTTGTCCACATTCGTCGTTACTTCATTCACCGCATGGAAACTATAGACGGTGCCAAACACATCTACCATATCGTTCATCCATCTACTATAAGCCTCGTAGCGATTATCATTATGCAAAATTGTTTGAAGGCGTTTGGCAGGCATTAATTCCGTGAAGACAACTAATTCTGTATCTGGAAATGCATCTTTTATAGCTTGAAGCCTTTTTCGATAGTCGGTATCGTACATAAAAGGCTTAGCTGACTCTGCTTTAAAATTTTTCTTAAATTTTTGCCATTCCTGCTCCATATCATCATTCGGATACGTTGTTTGTGCAATATTATTACGCTTGTAACTTCGAGCACCGTCATAATGATTTGCTTTTGAAATATCATAATTAAAACGAGCATAATGCATAGTGCTTTCTGAAAATAAGGATTTTATTGCATAAAACGGTGCCTCCGACGTCTCAATATAAGTTTGCGGCGGATTCAATGAATTAGATTTACTAGTATTAGCTGAATCAAAATATAACTCAATAAAAATCTTCTTAAACGGCTTACCATTTTTCTTTTCAGCATATTCCATGTAAGGTAAGTATTCTTCTATTTGCAGCCCACTCAATGAATAATTATAGACACTTTCTTTTGTAAAGGCCCTCTCATCAAGATACGTAATCCTGCTCGTTCCAATTAATAAACTATCATAGTTAAAATCATGGCTATTGATATAATTTGTTTTTAACTGTCTTTCATCAAAACCTAGCTGATAGTCGTTAAAGTCATTGGCATGTGTGTAATTCCAAAGAGGGTCAATATAATAATTGAAACCCATAATTCCGAAAACAGGTAATCCTATTACTATGAAAGATGTGGCAAACAATTTTACTAACCATTTTTTCGGATCCAAGTTAATTCACACCTTTATTTAGAAATTAAAATATAAGAATATACTATTTTTTTGCATATAGTAGATCGATATAAGAACTAGCGCAATCATAAATTGCATATAAATGATAGCTCTCCAATTAAATTTCATCTTATCCATTAATTGAATAGAATTTAAGGCAGTAAATGCAATAACAAGTGCGATTAAGAGCCCTACAACAATCACTAACGGATCACTTAATGTTAATCCCATAATATTAAATGCATCCGCTTGAGCAAAATTGGTGAGCGGCTCCGTAAAGAAACTAGTTATAGATTCCATATTTGGCGTAAACATTTTAGAAATAATAGTATTTGCTTGCTCGAGGCTTGTTGCACGGAAGTAAACCCAAGCAATGTTAACAAATTGGAAAGTTATAAACCACGAAAGTAAATATGGAAGTTTAACACCTGTTTTACTAAAAAGTCTTACAACAACAGACGCAAAGCCATGCATAAGTCCCCATAAAATAAAATTCCATCCAGCGCCGTGCCAAAATCCACTGATGAAGAAAATAATTAAAATATTTATGTAAGTCTTAAAAGCCCCTTTTCGGCTACCACCTAACGGAAAATATACATATGTAGTTAAAAACCGGTTCAAGGTCATATGCCACTTTTTCCAAAACTCCTGAATATTACGTGCTTTGTAAGGAGAGAAGAAATTTACTGGCAATTTAATATTAAATAATAAGGCTAAACCAATCGCCATATCAGAATATCCACTAAAATCGTAATAAAGTTGCACGGTATATGATAATGAGGTGATCCACGCTTCTACAAAACTTAAGTTACTATAATTTTCAAAGCCTGCATTAGCCCATATGCCAACCGTATCCGCAATAACAATCTTCTTGACTAAACCGATGACAAAGATAAACAAGCCTCGCGCAACATTATCATGTATAATTTTTCGATTTTCCTTAATATCATACTGAGGAAGCATTTCATCATGCTGAACAATTGGCCCCGCTACTAATTGTGGGAAAAACAATATGAACAACGCATAATTACTAAATTTATAATGAGCCGTTCCATCTCGATAACTATCAACAATAAAAGCAATTTGTTGAAATGTAATAAAACTAAGCCCTAATGGTAGCAATAAATGCAACAATGCAATATCTGTACCAAATAAACTATTAATATTTGTAATGAAAAAATCTGTATACTTATAGTAGCAAAGTATTAAAACATTAAAGATTACTCCGATAATCATATACGTCTTTCTCAGACGATTACTACTATTATTTATGATCCGACTTAAAGCAAAGTTTACAATGATTGAGATTGTGATAATTGCTAAATAAGTTAACTTAAAATAACCGTAAAAAAACAAAGAGCTCAGTACCAACCAATAAATCGCATATTGTTGTTTACTGAAGCGATTTAATAAAAAATAGACTACAAATGTTACTGGTAAAAATAGAAAAATAAATTCAAAGGAATTAAAAAGCACTCCATCACTCTCCTATTAGCCATTCCTTTATATTCGTGCTTAATAATACAAGAGGCCAAACATAACATTATATTTGAAAATTGACCTAAAACAAAGAACAATATCAAAATAAAGTAAAGAAATACAAAAATCCAGGTTCATCACCATAATGTGTGGTTGATTTCCGTTCCGACTGGGCGCTTTGTTGCTGACGCTTTGCTTTCGCACAGATAAAACATTTGTTCGCTGACGCTTCGCTTTCGTACAGAGCAAAGCTTCCTGTGGGCGTCCGATGAGCCGCTTCACTCGCGAGGCTCGCTCCAGGGTCTGACCGGAACGAAGATCAACTTATATAGCATATATATCACTAGCGTCGAATAAAAATAATTCGACGTTTTTTAAAAACTGGATTTTCCGCAATATTATCCGTCCATAAAAAAAGCCTTTATAATGGTTTGGTCATCCAAATCCAAAATAAAGGACATAAGGCATGGATAAGTTTACACGAAAAACATCATTTTAACTGTCAGTTGCCCAGTCAAAGGTTATAGTAAAAAAATGGATGTTCACTATCTCTATATTTGAGTGTCTTTCATTTACTTCAAAAACGGAAGGAATAGAAAATTCAATTAAAATTTATGCTGCATATTTATTAATAACTGTTTTTCTTAAATTTTAGTGATTAGCCTACAATGCTTTAACATAGGAACAATTGTAAAATCCAATCATACTACCAGAAATAGATAAAGAGAAGGAAAAATCCATATACAATATCTCATTTTACCAAATTTTTAAAGGAAATTCCTGTATTATTGTCGAAATTACATACTAAAGGAGATAATAGCTAAAATTATCTCTTTCAATGATTCCATTCTCTTATTTAATTCTTAAGTTTTGAAACAACATAGATGGGGTGATTCTTTGAAAAATATAATTAGATTTTTACTAGCTCTTTCAACTATATTTTTTATTATTAATTTCTTACCTATTGAAGCAAATGCATCTAGTTTCCGTGAAGTCAAAACTATCAACCTTAAAGATGGTGTAGCCTTAAAAAAAGCAGCGTCCACTGATGCTGATACCGTTACCCATATTCCTTATAAAGCATTTGTCGTACAATATAATACTCCTGATTCTGATTGGGTACATGTACAATATGGGGATCAAAAGGGATTTGTTGAGAAAACAGCATTATCGGCGCCACCGTATACTATTAAAATTGCAAGTTCTAAGGGGGGCGTAGTCGTTAAAGACTCTCCAAACGTAAAATCCCCTACCCAAACGTACTTACAATATAAAATGGTGGTGAAAGATTTCGGCTCTGTTGGGGGCAATTGGTCATTTGTGCAGTATGGCAATATTATTGGTTATGTTAATTCTAAATTCATAGGTGACGTGAAACCATATCCAAAAGTGTATATCTATAATGGAGCTAATAGTTTATACAATATCGCAAGCTTTAGTGGTGAAAAAACACCTTTTTTAGCGAAACGTGGGGATGTTGTTCAAGTTTATTCTGAAATTGCAGGTTTCTCCTATGTGTCGTTTGGCAACCAGCAAGGATATATTTATAGTAGTGAATTAGTCGACAAAACAGTTTGGGCAAATCAACAAAAACTAACTTCCTTTCAATCTTTAGTACCTAAAAAGCATTCGACTGCTACAATGCAAATAAATGGGAAAACCTATAAACAACTGCAATTGAAAAAAACAGGAAATACGTATTCTTATTATGAAAAAAATAATAATAAGCCTATATTATCAATCACTTACAATACAAATGAGCTGGCAATCAAGGGAATAAACTTGCTGTTAGATTTAAAACTTCCCGCGCCTCTTGAGCAAATTAATGATACTAAAACATTAATTGTTCCAAACACTTCTCGAGATGCCTATTTACAGCTCCTTACTACAAAGGATTCATTAAAAACACCTCTGGGAATTTTGAACAATGTTACAACATTGTACATTTCATATAGTTTTGTGGAGGATGCTATGTCTACTGATATATATAAGCTTTATTTTTCAAAGAATTACGGTTTAGTCAAAATTACTGGTGGGGTTGATTTGGGGCCATCTACACATAACAATATTGTATTCGAGCTACAAACACTCAAGTGAGAATGACCTATACTGGGGAAGTTCGATTACAACTGGAAGGCCTGAACTCGGAATTGTACGAGTCTCAGGCCTTTTGATTTTGCTATAACTTATTACACTTAATGCGAATCTTGAATAATTCCTTCCTTGATTTCTTGTGCTATATATTTTTCTGTTTCTGTCTTGGGGACATCTGATGAGATAGCTTCAGGCAACAAGTTGGTTTGTGCTACTATGCTTCATTTCATTCGCTTTCGGCACACAACATAGTTATTTAATAACCACTCCTCCATTGCCTTGAACCTAGTTCTCATCACAATTACATAATCAGTGTTTTCATGCACTGATTATTTTATATTTTAATTAAAATTTTCCCTTGATGCTGACGACTTTCCATTAATTCATGCGCTTTCTGCATGTCCTCTAATGCAAAAACATTGGCAATTGGTACTTGGAAGCTTTCATCTTTTAATAAAGTAAACATCTCTTGTGCAACTTGTTGTAGCATTTCTGGCTTAAGAGCTCGGGTCGTTCCTAAGCTAAAGCCTTTCACATTACGACAGCTACTATGTAAATCAGATGTTTTTATATTTCCTGCCTTGCCACCACTATTTCCAAATTGCACTAGCGTACCATAAGGAGCTAAACAGTTAAAGCTCTCTTCCGTAATATTTCCAGCAATTGAGTCAAAAATAATGTTAACACCATGACCATCCGTATGTTCATTAACTTGAGCACTAAAATTCTCATAAGTTAGTACATGATGTGCACCTAGTTCATAGGCAATTGACGCTTTCTTCATATCACTAACCGTGCCAATAATTTTTTTGGCACCTAACTTTTTCGCCATTTGAATAAGCATTGTCCCTACCCCTCCGGATGCAGCATGAATTAATACACAATCGTCTTTACTAATTGGAGCGATTTGATGTGTCAAAAGATAGGATAGAAATGAAACCGTTGGCACAGCAGCTACCTTTTCCAAAGGGACATCGTTCGGAATTTTAAAAACGAGCTGCTCTTTCGCCACCACATATTCTGCATAGGCCCCATTTTTCGGGAATGCAATTACTTGATCCCCCTTTTTAAAATCACTATTCTCATCAAAAACTTCTTCAACTACACCCGCTACATCTAAACCAAGTATCATCGGAAAATTCGCTTTTGCTTTATTTCCTGTTCTGTTTTTTATATCAGCAAAATTCACACTCGTATATGACGTCCGTATTAATACTTCCCCTGCCGAAATCGTAGGCTTTGAACATTCCACATACGTTAAAACATCAGAAGTGCCAAACTCATTGATAATAACTGCCTTCATAAATTTCTCCCTCCTTGTTATAGTTAGATTATAAAATAGAACAATTTTCACAAAAAGAGACACTAGGAGAGATTAAATGTCCACCTTTCTATCAAAAAATAAAACACTATTTTATTTACTTTCACTCTATTGCCAACAGAAAGGCAACACTTTTCCTCAGCAACAATTAGCTTCTATATTAAAAATAAGTTCTAAACAACTGAATCGTTATCTTAAATTATTTCAGCAACACAATTGGATAACTTATAAAGCTGGGAATGGACGCGGACACTTATCCAAAATCCAATGGCATGAAGATATTGAACAAATTATTGTAGATACGATTAGGCCTCATCTCTCAACAATAACAATGATGGATTGGGAAGAATTGCTTACATTTCCTAATTTAACAGACTCTTTAGCAGTAAACTTTAAGCATCTATATCATCAAAATATAAAAAATAATATTTTATATAATGAGCGTTTGATTGCACCAATCTATCATCCCATTTATAATTTACAACCTAATCAGGTAAATGATATATATAGTGCAGCACTTCTTTCCAATATAACAAATCGTTTAGTCGAGACAGATACTAATGGTAATATTATTCCTTCTCTTGCTCACCACTGGAAAATTAATGACATGAATTTACGTCTTTATTTACGAAAAAATGTTGTATTCCACAATGGTGATTTACTAACCGCACACGATGTAGCTTGGTGTTTACGTCAATTACTACATCTTCCTTTATGGAAACCTATTCGAGAAATAATCATCGTGGATATGTGGACAATTGATTTTATTCTTTCGGAATCCTGCACGTACGTACTACACTTACTAACAGATATAAAAACAAGTATCTATAAAGTTGTAGATAATGTAGTTTTCGGAACAGGTCCTTTTGCAATATCTAAGCATACACCCAATCAAATTGTTTTAGAAGCTTATGATAATTATTTTGGCATGAGAGCTTTATTACACACAGTAGAATTAAACATACTTCCAAAATCATCTAATTCGTTTTATCAAACTAATTTTTCAAATGAAATCACCCCCAAAAAAATTAATATCCAAAATGGGGTTTGCGCCATTATTTTAAATAAAAATGTGGAAGCTTGTTCAACTAAAGTACAAAGGCAAGGAATTAAAAACGTAATACATAAGCATTTATATAAACCTTTGCAAGATGATTCTTCATTACAAAATCATTTAAGTAGTTTTAGTAATGCTATCTCACAATTAAGTAAAAAAAAGGTTTTAAAAATTGGCGTGCCTAGAGGGAAAGTCAATCTAAACCAATATTTATTTTCAGCTTTAACGAAATATGGTTATCAACCTCAACTAGAAGCATTAACACTATCTCAATATATTAAAGATTCTCTTCAACCTCTGAAGTACGATGCGCTTGTTTATACAAATGTAGTAACTGTAAATACCGCTTTCCATAAATTACATGACATGTTCAGCCCAGTTTCTCCAATTTATAAAATTTGCAAAGAAGATACATATTTTATAAATATCTTTGAAAAATTTAAAATTGCAACTATAGCAGAATGGCCGTTACTTTTCGATTCATTAAACCACTATTTAATTGAAGAAGCTATTTTGATACCATTATTTACATATCTCGATGATATACCGTTTGCCCACGATATTTTAGAATTAAACTTCAACCACCTAGGGTACATCGATCTTTCAACAATCTGGTATGACAAGGAGGAACTATGATGAAAATGAAAATGAAACCGAGGAAAGAGCAACACAATGGCGTTGCATACAATCACTTTGATAGCACTAGCGATAAAGTGTGCTTTATGTTCTCTGGCACAGGCTATACGTATGAAAAACCACTTCTTTATTATTCCACTGCACTGATGCTAGAACTTGGCTATGATGTAGTACAAGTATGCTATACATTCGATCCGCAGCAATTCGAACAGGCGCCAGAAGCTATTTCAGAGACGGTTTATGATGCAGTAAATCCTATTGTAGAAAATATTTTTAGCACCAAATCTTATACGGAAGCTGTATACTTAGGAAAATCACTTGGAACATTGCCTATCGTAGATTTTTATATGCAACAGTCTTCACTTGTTCCTTCTCGTTATGTACTTTTAACTCCCTTATTGTCTCTTGAACATATTATGCAAAACTTACTAGAGAAGCATGCATTTCTAGCAATCGGTACAGCTGATCCTCATTATTCGAAAGAAAGTTTAGAACAACTTTCTTCACATGAGGTTGCTATTGTAGAAAATGCTGACCATTCTCTTGAAATAGCTACTAATACAGTAAAGTCAATAATCATTTGCCAGTCACTATTAACAACGCTTAAAGCTTATCTTCAATAAGATTGTCGGAACCTTTTCGTGAAATATCGGTATCATTTCTGAATTTATCGGAATGTTTTCAAGATTTATCGGAACAATTTCATAGTTTATCGGAATGTTTCTCACTTTTATCGGAACAATTTTAAAAAAACGGCTTGAGCCCATTAAAATAAGGCTCAAGCCACTTAACCCCCATTTGAGTATTCAGGGTTCCTCTTATGAACAATCTGTGTTCCTGCTATATCACCAGTAACATTGACAACGGTGTTACCCATATCTACAATTGGAGAAACAGCCGCAATGATTGGTATTATCGTAAGCGGAAGACCCATTGTAGAAAGTAATAGTGATGCCGTAACAACATCCGCTCCTTTCACTCCTGCGCAACCCATTGCAAGAACAACCCCTAAAAAAGCAATTTGTAAAATCATACTGAACGTTATAGGGAGACCGTATAGATTTGCTGCGAACACGGATAGGACACCCAATGTTGATGCTAATCCATTCATATTAAGTGTTGCGCCAAGTGGAAGCGTAAAACCATATATATTTTCTGGTATTTTAAGCCCGTCTCTTGAAACGTCCATCGCTGCGGGAAGTGTTGCACTACTTGATGTTGTACTGCAAGCTACTAGCATAGCCGGACTTACTTGCTTGTAAAAGAATAATGGACTGGTTTTCCCTAATACTTTTAACATAATCGGATAGACAACTAAAAGAATAATGGAAAAACCGATAAAAGCTGATAATACGTATCGACCCACTTCGATGACTACCCCCAACCCAAGTGTTCCGATAACGTTTGCGATTAATGCCATAATTCCATAAGGGGCAAAATTAATAACAATTTCAGCAATTTTAATCATCAAATTTGCGCCTTCATGAGCTAATTCCTTCATTCTCTTCACCTTGTCTCCAAGAAGAACCATTGCAATTCCGACAAAAATACCAAAGATTATAATTTGAAGCATATTTGTCTCTGACATTGCTTGAACAACGTTTGACGGAAACCATTGAACAATATTATCAAGAAAACTAAATTCCTCTCGCTCGATAGTTTCTGTTTTACCAAGAAGTCCTATCTCTCCTTTACCAGGCCTAATCAACAGGGCAGTAATAACACCAATAAGTGTCGATAATAAAGTGGTAACTATATAAATAAGCATTATTTTACCACCAATAGACCGTAACATTTTAATATCTTCAAGCTTCGTAATACCCGATACAATACTGAAAAAAGCCAGTGGAACGATGAGCATTTGTAACAAACGAATAAAAACGTCCCCGATAGGTTTTAAAATGGCAACTTTAGGTCCGAAGATCAAACCTAACACAACCCCAACTACTACGCCGATGAAAATCTTTACATATAGCTTTTGCTTCCTCCACCATTTCATGCAAACACCTCCTTATTCTCCAACCACCGGAATCTAAATATTCAGTCAATAAAATTCGCAATATTTAACTATCGATTATCTGTATTATCTTCATCATTTTTAAGTGGCACTTAAATTTTTGTGTAAAAAACGATTTATTACCATAATAAAGGATGACATTTTTGTTAAAACGTATGCCATAAATACATTGAATTGGAGTAAAGACTGAGCGCCCCAAGCTTTGCTCTGTAGCGAAAGCAAAGCGGTAGCTAAAAAGCGCCCAGTCAAATGGAAATCAACCCCACGTTATAAAGATGAGCCAAAAATGGACTCAATTGAAATATTTCAAAATCTTGATAGTTCCAATTAAAATGACACTTAACTATAACTTAAAGGTTAATGCTAGTTCCCATTTTATTTTTAACAGCTTTTTCGTAAAAATATTTTGCAACGACAATGTCTACAATGGCTAATCCTACTGATTTAAATAGAGTAATTTCTTCTGAGCTTTCTCTACCTTTTAATTTCCCATCTACAATTTGTCCGAGTTCTCCAAAGATATCGCCTGAATCAAAAACCCCTTCATTTATTGGAATTATTATGTCACCCGTCTCTTCTATGGCTGCTTCTTTGGATTCAACTACTACCTTGTGAGCTGAAGAAAGAGCATGAGATGGCAATTCTTGCATCGTAGGTCTGAATGAACCAACCGCATTTACATGAGCACCAGGCTTTAACGATTCAGAAAAAACTGGTGTTGAAGAATTGGTTGTCGTAACAATAATGTCAGCTTTACGTACCGCTTCATTCGGATCTGAATAGACTTGTACATGCTTATCAAATTTGTTGCTAATGTACTCTGCAAATTCATGTGCTTTTTGTTCTGTTCTATTATAAAGAAGAATTTCTTCAATATCTCGTACAGCAACTATAGCTTCAACTAGACCTTTTGCTTGTTCCCCCGTGCCGATGATGCATAACTTTTTTGAATCTTCACGGGATAAATATTTCGTTGCAACACCTGATAAAGCACCCGTTCTAATCATCGTTAAATAAGAACCTTCTAGAAGAGCAATTGGTTCCCCAGTTTTAAAGTCTGATAGCATTACCACTCCAGTTATCGTTTTCTTACCTAACTCTTTATTATTAGGGGCTACTGTTACTACCTTTAATCCAACACTACTAAGTTCGTCAGCTACAGAAGGCATAATCAATGCTGTATTTTGGTCATTATTAAAAGGCAGAGCAGCGCGGATAGGTGTAATAGTTCTATTTGCTGAAAATTCCTTTAAGGCAACAGCCACGCATTCAATAATTTCATTCATATCTACTAAACTTTTTTGTTCATCCGAACTTATAACTAACATAATTCTCCACCTTTTTTCTAACTGTATTTCTTCTTTTATTTAAATTTTAGAATACTAATTTGGATACATTTACTTCAATAAAAACCCTCTATTAAGGGGATCATCTGGACTAATCACAAATTGATGGAAACCTGTGATAAAGGCATTCCCACTAACTTTTGGAATAACAGCTTTAAATTCATCCACTGTCGTCAATGAAAGTACTTCACCAACAAATTGTCCATCTGTTATACTTTCATGAATAAAGCTTCCCTCTTCCTTTAGTACGCCACGTTCGTATAAAGTAGCTGCTCTTGCAGCAGTACCCGAACCACATGGGGATCGATCAACCTGTTTATCTGCAAAGATTGTGACATTTCGTAAATCAGCATTGCTGTCTTTTGGATTATCAGAGAAAATCACACCGTAAATCCCTGTTATATCTTCATATGGATGTTTTACTTCGATTTGACTTTCGATGTAATGTTTAATTTTGTCACCCGATACTTGCAAATCCCATAAATCCTTGTTGTTCACTTGTAGGCCAACTTTCTCACTATCAACCACGGCATAAAAAGCACCGCCGTATGAAATATCTACATCAAATTCGTGACCATCAATTTTAATCGGGAAATCTTTTCTATAGACAAAAGAAGGAACATTTTCAAAGGAAACCGATTCTACTTTAGTTCCACTACACTTTGCATACGCCGTTACAGGCCCACACGGACAATCAATGATAAGTTTATCGTTTTCATCTTTTACCTCAATCATGCCTGTTTCAATAGCCATCGTCACTACCGCAATAACGCCATGACCACACATTGTACTCCAGCCCTCATTGTGCATGAACAAGACACCTATGTCTGCACCTTGGGTCGCTGGTGGAGTAATAATGCAACCATACATGCCATCATGACCTCTAGGCTCATACATTAGTACTTCTCGAATATGATCCAAATGTTCCATACAATAGGCACGTCTTTCTAGCTGCGTTTCTCCTTTAATTTCAGGTAATCCCCCAGTAATAATCCGCAACGGTTCGCCTGACACATGAAGATCAATAGTAGTAAACATTTTTTTGAATTCCATAATTCTTCCCTCCAATTTAATTTGAAAATTAATAATCGCAGAAGCTTCGATAAACACAATATTTAATAACAGCTTTAATTTTCTGCTTTAATTCCTCGAAATTTCAATACGACTTAAATTTTAGAACAAAAAAATATACGTATTTATTGGCTCTTCACCAAAATATGCACTTACCTGCACATTACGCTACGGGCATGGCCTAAACCTCCCTTCGCTTCATGTACTATTATACGAACCTACTTTTTAATTAATAACAGATTTTAGTTGTAAGTTCAAAATTTAAATGACACTTAAATTTTCATTTAAAAAAATATGACAACTGTATCTCATTCCTAGTAAAGCCTCAGTTGAATTTGAGCAATGTAAGGCGTTTACATTTATTATACACACCGTTTTCGAAAATTCAATGTTTTTTGAATTTTTCATCTAAACCTTAACCCTTTCTAAAAATCCGACAAGGCAACCTTTTTAATACATCATAGATTTCAATCTTATTTCTACTCACATTTATAATGAATTCCAAAATTACAAACTGCAAAACCCAAAGTCTTCCATAACTTTACAAGAAGTTAAGTATTATATATACTTTATCACAATACGACTATATTTGAGGTAGATAAAATGGATCGAGATATAGGAATTTTAATAAAAAGACTTCGTAAGTCGAAAAAAATGACGTTGAAGGAAGTCTCTGAAAAAACAGATTTATCTATAAGCTTTTTATCTCAAGTGGAACGATCTCTTTGTTCCGTTACACTACACTCCTTGCGCAAAATATCTGAAGCTCTTGGTGTTAGTCCAAGTTATTTCTTTCCTGATTCAATACAAATGGACAAAGATATGATTAGACGTGGCGCTTCTAAACAATCGGAACATAAATCATCGTTTATCTATTCGGACCTTTCTGGAAATGTTTCAAATCCCATATTTGTTCCAATTTCAGTAACCTTATTGCCTGGGGACAAACGAGAAACGCCTTTTTCTCATGAAGGACAGGAATTTATTTATGTCACCGATGGAATCTTGACTATCATTCTTGATAATACAGAATATGATCTTTTTCCTGGGGATAGTATTCATATGAATTCAACCATACCCCACAACTGGTTTAATAAAACAGATAAACCTACAAATTTCATATTCGTTTCTTCAACTTCCATCAAAGTCTAAAATAATGCCATAAATCCTCTAACTAACGCATAGCTTCGTATCCATGTAGATATATGCCCATTTTGGATAAATTTATTATTTTGACAAAACTTAGGTTCATCACCAAAACGTGTGGTTGATTTCCGTTCCGACTAGGCGCTTTCCAGGGGGCGTCCGATGAGCCGCTTCACTCGCGTTGCTCGCTCCAGGGTCTCATCTGTGACGCTAATCCCCTAGGAGTCGCCCAGCCTCCACTCCAATCAACCTCTATATGACATACGTTTTAACAAATGTCATCCACAACTTTTGGTGATGAGGCAAAACTTAATAGATGGCAAGAGTAAATTATTACCTCCTTTAATTAAACAAGCCAGTAGCCTTTTATATTGAAATGAAGGGCTACTGGCTTTTATGTTTTCTCTTTCTCCATTTATCGGAATTTTTATAAAAGTAATACTTTACTAAAAATACAAACATATGCTACACTATCGAAAATACATTGAAGAGAAGAGTAAATAAGGCCGTTCTTCCCAGAGAGCTCGGGTTGCTGAAAACGAGTAAGAACGAATTATTGAAACAAGCCTCGGAGTAGCGCATTGGATTTCTGTTTGAATGATGGTGCGACGGGAACTCCCGTTACAGAGAAACAGTATAAGCATAAGTCTTTATGCCGTACTGAAAAGGCTATTATGGTGACATAATAGTGAACTAGGGTGGCACCACGTGAGTATAAATTCCACAATCTCGTCCCTAAGACAAATCGTCTTGGGGGTGGGATTTTTTTGTTTTAGTTACTTGTCATAACTACAAGGAGGAATTTATATGGGCGTGCATAAATTAATAGAAACGTGGCGTTATCCGGTTATATTATTGTTTAGTATTGGTGTTTCCAGCGTCGGAAGCTGGATATATTTTATAGCTTTAAATCTAATTGTTTTAAATCTTACAGGATCTGCTATCGCTGTGTCTGGATTATATATCGTTAGGGCTTTATCCACACTTTTCGCCAGTTTTTGGTCAGGTAGTTTGATAGATCGTTTAAATAAAAAATACCTCATGATTGTTCTCAACCTTTTCGAATCTTTACTAATTGTCACACTACCTTTCTTCTCTACTTTGACTTGGATATATTTCATGGTCTTTGTTATAACAATAGCTAGCTCTATGTATCGTCCGACTTCCATGACCTACATTACGAAATTGATACCCGTTGAACAAAGAAAACGTTTTAACTCGCTTCGCAGCTTACTTGATTCCGGAGCATTCGTAACTGGTCCAGCTATTGCA
The DNA here is from genome assembly GCF_030209535.1 of Lysinibacillus sp. fls2-241-R2A-57. NCBI lineage: Bacteria > Bacillati > Bacillota > Bacilli > Caryophanales > Bacillaceae > Lysinibacillus > Lysinibacillus sp. fls2-241-R2A-57. The sequence continues at coordinate 67,282 of NZ_JARVRU010000026.1, read as the reverse complement.
GGACTGCTATTTACGATTGGATCGCCTAATATGGCAATTTACTTGAATGCCATTGCTTTATTTTTATCAGCCTGTATTACATTTGGAATGCCAAATATTGAGGCTAATCAACAACTGGCAAGTAAGGCCGGTGCGAAATTTTCCTACAAAGTTTTATTCAATGATTGGAAGCTTGTAATCAAATTTAGCCTTAAAAATCCTTATATTATGATGGTCTATTTTTTATTTAGTGCGATGATTGTCATGATGACAGCAACGGATTCTTTAGAGGCTGCTTTTGCTACTCAAGTACTATCATTATCCGAAGGTGAATACGGGGTTTTGGTGGGCATAGCAGGTGCTGGAGTATTAGTTGGTTCTTTAATGAATACAGCCATCGTTGAAAAAACACCAACTGCTTGGCTTATAGGTTTTGGGTCATTAATAACAGCATTAGGCTATTTAATTTTCACATCCTCTTATACTTTTCTTATCGCTTCTTTAGGATGCTTTATTTTGTCCTTTGCGATGGCCTTTGCCAATACGGGGTTCAATACTTTTTATCAAAACAATATTCCTGTCGAAAACATGGGTAGAATAGGAAGCATTTACGGTTTTGTAGAAGCCTTTTTCATTATTATCATCACTGCCATCTTTGGCGTTGCAGCTGAAATTATATCTATTCGATATGTTGTTGTATCTGCAGCCATTATCATGTTTGTGGTAGCAACTGTACTGCTTATTATTAATGTTCAACCTTCGAAAGCTAGATTTTATAGTAATATTTCTAGACTCAACGACTAGAAGCAATTTTATTTTGTAGTTACTGTCGCACAGATAACTCAATGCCAGAGTCTACGTCTAAAAAGGCAAACAAAAATAGGTCTTTTCTCAAAGATGGAAAGACCTATTTACGTAAGCCCTGATTCATGACATTCTATTCTTTGCCTCTTTTATCTGTCGCTTTGCTTTTTCTATCCGTCACTTTGCTTTTTCTATCCGTCACTTTGACTTTCCTATCCGTCGCTTTTGCTCTTCTTTCCGTCACTTTGACTTTTATCCGTCGCTCTTGCTCTTCTTTCCGTCACTTCGCCTTTCCTATCCGTCGCTTCTGCTCTTCTATCCGTCACTTCGCCTTTTCTATCCGTCGCTCTTCCTCTTCTTTCCGTCACTTTGACTTTTATCCGTCACTCTTGCTCTTCTTTCCGTCACTTTGCCTTTTCTATCCGTCGCTTCTACTCTTCTATCCGTCACTTTGCCTTTTATCCGCCGCTCTTGCCCTTCTTTCCGTCACTTCGCCTTCCCTATCCGTCGCTTCTGCTCTTCTTTCCATCACTTCGCCTTTCCTATCCGTCGCTCTTCCTCTTCTTTCCGTCACTTTGCCTTTTATCCGTCGCTCTTGCTCTTCTATCCATCACTTTGCCCTTCCTATCCGTCACTCTTGCTCTTCTATCCATAAAAAAAAAGGCATGAATCAATTTAACAATTGATTCATGCCCTAAAAAAAATATTAATACGCTAAGCCGAATAGCGCTTTGATATGTGTAAGATAGCGAATGTTAGATGCTTCTTTCATAAGTGTTGCAGGAAGACCTTTAAGTTCTGTGTTGCTAGCACCAATTGTAGCAACAGCGTCTTTGCGGCCTAAGCTTGCAAGTGTACCAGAGTTAATCGCTGAGAATGACTTCATCTCTTGGTTTTTGTATTGTGCGAATAGGTTGTAACCAGCGCACTCACCCATTTGCCAAGCAACTTGAGCAGTTGGTGCGTATAGTGGACGACCACCATCAGCTGGTAATGCAACAGATGCGTCACCAATTACGAATACATCATTGTGAGATGTAGATTGTAAGAACTCGTTAATCGTTGCTTTACCGCGGTCAGCAGCAAGGCCAGACTCGCCTACTAGTGGAAGTGGAGCTACCCCACCTGTCCAAACAAGTGTGTTGGCAACGATTGGTTCGCGATCTTTAAGAGAGATGACATTACCATCAACGCCTGTAACAGGAGTACTTGTAATGAATTCAACGCCACGTTTAGCTAAGCTTTCAGTAGCACGTTGGATAAGTGTATCTGGAAGTACTGGTAAGATTTTCGGACCAGCTTCAACAAGTTTGATTTTAAGATCAGCAAAGTTAACACCATGTTTCGCTGCGATTTTCGGGAAGTTGTCCACGATTTCACCAACAAGCTCAACACCTGTTAAACCGCCACCACCGATAACGATTGTCGCATCTGCTTCGTCTTTTGTTTGTGCATATGCTTTAATACGGTCTTCGATGTGTCTGTTAATTTTGTTTGCATCGTTCACTGATTTAAGTACCATAGAGTTTTCTTCTAATCCAGGGATACCGAAGAATCCAGTTTGGCTACCTAAAGATACTACTAATGTATCGTAATCTAAAGTATAACCAGTGTCTAGGTCAACTTTTTTAGTGTCTACATTGAATTTCGTTACTTTAGCAATTTGTAAATCAATATCTAAACCTTTAAAGATTTTTTTAAGAGGTAAAGCAACAGCACCTTCAGCAATAGTACCACCAGCTAAACGGTGAAGCTCAGTGATGATTTGGTGTGTTGGGAATTGGTTTACTACAGTAATTTTAGCTTCATCAGCTGATAAATACTTACGTGCAGTTAATGCAGTTAAAACGCCAGCGTAACCAGCACCTAAGATGACGATTTCTTTTGACATGATTAATTAATCCTCCGTCCTTACGAATTGAATATATCTCGAGTCGAGTCTTATTTAGATTTACGTTCAGCGCTTACTTGTAAGAAAGCATTAACAAAACGGAAAACACCTTGTACTTGTGGGTCTTTTAACATTTTCATAAGACCGAATAAACCAATTACTTCTTGGCTTTCAGAAGCACGATCTTTCGCTTCAATTGCAGTAGCTGCAAGATTTTTTGCTGAGCCTACTACCGGGCCTGCCATTTCTGTTACAGCACCAACAGTATCATTTTTCAGCACTTCGTCAGTTGCAACAGCTTGAGCAAACTCATACGATTTTGTTAATAACGTCATCATTTCAGTTAACTTTGGTAATTGCTCAACTAAAGTTGTAAGTGATTCCTGAACCTCAGGCTTTAATAATTGATCTAGCACATCCAGTTGTTCTTGACTCACAGTTAATTGTTCAGACTGTGTTTGGTTATTCGTTTCTGACATTTTGAACTCTCCTTTGCCATCACTATTACTATTTTAATTTTATATTGCTTCCATGTAAAAAAGACCATTAAGGCACTTCTTAACAGTCGTTACAGCGCGTATATCTTACAAATCACCAGTCTCAAGAGCTGGATAACAATTCGTATGATTTGTTATTATAATGTTAACTTTACTTTGCAAAAAGTGCATCATAATTCCATCCTATCTTGTCTTGGTGACTTTACAAACTCCATTATAAGACTGTTTGCATATTATTTCAATGAGCTAAATCACAATTTCGACAATCTTTTCAAAATTCATTGATTTTGTCAACTATATATTGTATTTAGGTTTGCTTTTTGTCCATACTGACTTATCACCATAACGTATGGTTGATTTCCGTTCCGATTAGGGGGCGTCCGATGAGCCACTTCACTTCGCTCCAGGGTCTCATCTGTGACGCTGATCTCCAAGGAATCGCCCAGCCGAAACGAAGATCAACTTATATACAGGGCTGAATTTTTAATAATAATCGCTCTCTTGCTTCGTTCTGTATTTAATCTTCCCCACCATCGTTCGTGTAATACTTACTATGTTTATATATATAATGAAGGAATTTATTTCTCAACAGATTGCCAGAAGAAATCTACAATTTCTTTCGCAGCCATAGCTTCTGTTTGAAATAACTTATTCCCTTCTCTATCTTTAAAATAACCTACTGACATCAATGCCAAAAACGTATGCGCAAAAAAGGTAGCATTTCCTTCACGAATCGTGCCTCTCTCCATCTCCAACTGCATCGCCTGTTCAATCGTTTTATACATTTTACATTCTAATGCATACACTTCTTTTAATTGAGATTCTGATAAATTAATCGTCGCCTCTCTCATAAAATTTTTCATATCAATGCCCACAGTCGCTAATAAATGATTTTCAACTAACTGCTCTAAGCGTTCTCGAAATGGTCTTGGCTGCTCTAAAATTTCCAAAATGTACAGTCTGATTCTATCTATCATTGCCATTAAAACGGATGTATATAAATCTCCTTTAGTCGGGTAATAGTAATAGATAGTGGCCTTTGTCACATTACAAGCTATCGCTACATCATCCATCGAAATATTATTGTAGCCTTCTTTTATAAAAAGCCTAGTTGCCGTCTCAAGGACAATCTCTTTTCTTGGTCTCGCATTTTCATCATAGCGAGGTCTTCCGAGAACACGCGGTGATTGTTTCAAACAGGTTTGCCCCCTTTTCAATTTCGCCTTGGCGCAATTGTTGCTGCCGCTTCGCTTTCGCACAGAAAACAATTGTTGCTGTCGCTTCGCTTTCACACAGTAAACATTTGTTGCTGCCGCTTCGCTTTCACTCAGATAAACAATGCGTCCGAATTTTGAATTGTGCTCAGGTCTGCGCGAGGCCAATATGATGTTGGTCACTCAGGCGGTTTCACAGGATATGAAGTTCTTAGCCTGAGTTCCTCTATTTCAGTAGGTGTTTGGATATCCACTGAATAAAAATAAAGCACTCTTTTAAGACAGAGTATAACATATTGATTTTTCTCAATTAATTAACCTTTTGGTATATAATTGATGTGCTTCTTGATATGTTCATTGCTAGTGTCAGCTGTTATAACTGTTTTAGGTAAATATGCTGGTAACGAACATTGCTATAATTTTCAGATAATTATATACTAAAACAAAATTGCATGATTTGTTATGGATTTATATTCCAATTATTAACAAGGGATGTGGTATTCATGAACTATCAAAAATTGCAGCAACGCTTTCCATTATTAAAACCCTTTTCTGGCAATGAGACAGACGGCTATTTATTTAATTTTGACAATCGTCTTTTTGAAATTCCAAAACATACTATTACGCAAAGTGAGCTAGAGCTATTGCGTATTTTTTCTGGACCACTTACATTTCCAAATGATTATGATACGGCTTGGTTTGATTATTTTACGGATGAAACAAATGAAGCGCCAACACCAATTCATAAACATCGCGTATTATTTCTTCGTTTTGACAAAGCATTTACTACACCTAATTTACTTCGGACAGCCTTTGAAGCATTACTCGGCAAAGATATTATACTCATATCACTAAATCCTCATTTATTTGCAATTATCGAATGTATCGAAAACGATGAATTACTGAATTTTTCTCACTATCTTGATCTTTTACTTGAAGATTTAAAAACCAACTTTAAGATTTTTGTTTCTGATATTATGCCAGACATTACGATGACAAAAAAACGCTTTAACTGGCTTGTTGATTTACAGCAATCTCTTTGGTCTTGTACAACTAAGCATGTACTTACACAACAAGAGTTATTAGTGCCGTACTTATCACTACACCTTGGCTTACATGAGAAAAATATTTTTATATCTTCCATTTTAAAAGAAGCGACCTCACAGCCTGACTTAGTACATACTATAAAACAATTGATTAAATACGAAGGAAATATAACACTGGCTGCAAAAAAAATGTTTATGCACCGTAATACATTGCAAAATCGTCTGGAGAAATTTCAGCAACTTACTCAAAAAGATATTCGGCAATTTGAACATCGGCTCGAAGTATTCCTTGCTATCTCCTTTTTAGAGTCATTATAAGCCACGCCGCACACTTTATAACATAAAAATTGTGCAGTGTCATAGTGTTGAAAAATAAAATGGTTAAGGGAATCTTTGTGAATGTTGTTGCGCTTTCGCGTGGGCGATTCATGATGCTATCAGCGGTTCTCAGCTTTTTATCAGCGGTTTCTCGGTTTTATCAGCGATTCTCGGCGCTTTATCAGCGGTTTCTCGGTTTTATCAGCGATTCTCGGCGCTTTATCAGCGGTTTCTCGGTTTTATCAGCGATTCTGAGCATTTTATCAGCGGTTTCTCGGTTTTATCAGCGATTCTCGGCTTTTTATCAGCGGTTTCTCGGTTTTATCAGCGGTTCTCGGCTTTTTATCAGCGATTTTCTCGGTTTTATCAGCGATTCTCGGCTTTTTATCAGCGGTTTCTCGGTTTTATCAGCGGTTCTCGGCTTTTTATCAGCGATTTTCTCGGTTTTATCAGCGATTCTCGGCTTTTTATCAGCGGTTGGCATTTTGGAGCATCGGGCCGCTACGTTTGCACTTCGATTTCGCGCAGATACATTCGTGTTGGCCTAAGCAGCTTATCGGGCGCCCCAGTAAAGCGCCCAGTCGGAACGGAAATCACTCCCCCGTTTTGTCGAAGAGCCATACTTTAGTTAATGTTAATTTGACACCTTCATTTCATCGTCACAATAGTTTTTCAACAACATCACGCTGCACATTTTATAACATAAATATTGTGCAGTGTTTACCTAGGTCTACACGATGAAATTATTTACAATGGATGTATGACTTACAAAGGGGTGTAGTGTATGGCGGAATTGAGGTTAGAGCATATTTATAAAATCTACGATAAAAATGTTCAGGCTGTCACCGATTTTAATTTACAAATTCACGATAAGGAATTTATCGTTTTTGTCGGTCCGTCTGGCTGTGGGAAAACAACAACATTGCGAATGATTGCGGGCTTAGAGGATATTTCAAAAGGTGAATTTCATATCGATGATGTACGGATGAATGACGTTGAGCCAAAAGATCGTAGTATCGCTATGGTATTCCAGAGCTACGCCTTATATCCACATATGTCTGTATACGATAATATGGCATTTAGTTTAAAGCTTCGTAAGGTCGATAAAAAAGAAATTGATCGACGTGTGAGAGAAGCTGCTAACATATTAGGCTTAGAAGATTACTTAAAACGGAAGCCCAAAGCGTTATCAGGCGGGCAACGTCAGCGCGTAGCTCTTGGTCGTGCTATCGTGCGGGATGCCAAAGTTTTTTTAATGGATGAACCGCTCTCCAATTTGGATGCCAAGCTACGTGTACAAATGCGTGCTGAAATTCAGAAGCTCCATCAACGTATTCAGACGACAACTATTTACGTTACACATGACCAAACTGAAGCAATGACTATGGCGACTCGTCTCGTAGTTATGAAGGATGGTCTTATTCAGCAAATTGGCGCACCAAAGGAAGTTTATGATACCCCATATAATATGTTCGTTGCGGACTTCATCGGCTCACCTTCTATGAATCTTTTCCAAGGTCATTTAACCGATACAACTGTAATACTCGGTGAGCATAGCTTCCCTATTCCTTCAACATATTTAGGGGTATTGAAAGAGAAAAACTATTTAGGCAAGGATATTGTACTCGGTATTCGCCCTGAAGATTTATACATTATAGCATCCGATTCTCCGTACACTTTCCGTACAACAGTAAACGTTGCTGAACTGCTCGGCGCAGAAACTTTCCTCTATGCTTCATTAGCAAACCAAACATTTATTGCACGTGTTCATGCTGATAGTACTTTACAGCCTGCCGATGTAGTGACATTAGCCATGAAAGAAGAAAAGATTCATTTTTTCGATCCACTTACAGAAGAACGTATTTATTAGGAAGAACTTAGGCGATATGAGTCTGGCATCGCCTAAGTTCTTTTATTTCTTTCGTGTATTAACCTTTTTATGCAGGCCTTGAATTGCTGTACGTGTAGAGTCCAGATAATCAATTGTTTGCTCATAGTTACTCGTTGCTACGCACATAAATAAAATATCAATTACATGGAGCTGCGCAAGACGTGAGGAAGTTGCTCCGCTTCTAAAGGCCGCCTCTACATTCGGTGACGTGTATAAACAAATATCCGCCAAGCTTGATACGAGCGAACTACCATAGCGAGTTAAACTAATTGTTGTTGCAGGTGTTTCTCGGGCAATTTCAAGAATTTTAGCAACTTCATGTGTTTCACCAGAAAATGAAATACCTATTACCACATCCCCCTCTTCTGCGTTTACAACCGCTGTAGCTCCTAAATGTAAATCCATGAACGCCTTACTATTCTTATTAATTCGTAAAAATTTCTGGTCTGCATCCATTGCTGTAATACCAGATGCGCCGACACCAAAAAAGAAGATTCTGTTGGCATTTGATAATGCTGATACCGCACGTTCCAGCTCTACCGCATCAATCAAATCCGCTGTTTGCTTTAAAATCTGACTACTTTGCATCGTCACCTTTTCTACAATGGACCGTAATGGCTCATTCGGTTCAATATCACGATCATCTGTTTTTTCTCGTTGCAAATCACCAGCAATACGTAACTTTAGCTCCTGAACACCACTGACATTTAAAGATTTACACAAACGAATAACAGCCGCACTACTTGTATTACTTGCCTCTCCCAATTCAACAGCTGTCATTTTAATAGCCTTTGATGGATGCTCTAAAATATAGGATGCCACCTTCTTTTCGGATGGTGGTAACTTCTCCCGCATTTCCGCAAGCATAATCAATCCAGCATTTATTTTTTCCATTCCCATCAACTCCGCATTTTATTATGTATGTATTGTAACTTGACGAACAATTACGCAAAAGCGCTATAGAACCCGAAGTAAAAATAAGCAATCCACCACTATTTAGCCCGATGGATTGAAGCGACCCCAAGGATGTAGCACTTTAAGTTAAAAATCTATAATTTCCTTAACAATAAAAAAGTGAGTGGATGCATCCACTCACCCTTTCTCTTAGTCCTTCATAAGCTCCACTGCCATACGCACATGACCTTCCGATTGTGCTAATAATCTCTCAGCTGCATCTAAAGTCGTTTCTGTGAGTAACATTACAATGGCAAGCTTCACTTGAAAATGAGTCTGCTCTAAAATTCCCTCTGCCTGTTCATAGGATACACCCGTTGCCTCACAAACAATCTTTTTAGCACGTTCACGTAATTTAAAATTACTTGCATGGACATCTACCATTAAATTCTTATATACTTTTCCAAGCTTAATCATCGATGTTGTCGTAATCATATTTAGTATTTGTTTATGAGCAGTCGCAGCCTTTAGCCTTGTGGAGCCCGTTAAGATTTCAGGTCCCGTAATGACTTCTATTGCAATATTTGCATAGGCACTAATGACCGATTGCGGATTACTGGCTAAACTTATTGTACGTGCCCCTATTTGCTGTGCATAAACTAATGCACCTTTAACAAAGGGTGTCCTACCACTCGCTGCAATCCCAATGACAACATCCTGTGCACTTAGCTGCTGTTTCTTTAACTCCTCTTCCCCTAGAGTATAGTCGTCCTCCGCACCTTCTATGGCAACCATTACTGCGTCTGACCCCCCCGCCAATATTGCTTGCACGAGCTTTGGCGATGTACTGAATGTTGGTGGACATTCCACTGCATCTAATAAACCTATACGCCCACTTGTCCCTGCACCTACATAAAATAATCTCCCGCCATTCTTCAGCGCATTAATGACGACTTCAATTGCTTGTTCAATTTCAGGTAGCACCTTTGCAATGGCTTGCGTTATTTTTAAATCATCTTTATTCATCAGCTGTACAATTTCAGCAATTGACATTACATCTAAATTTGCTGTTTCTGGATGATAATCTTCTGTTGTTAGTTTTGTCATTCGTTCCATCGAAGTCAAATCCCTCCTCCCCTATTTGTTAATGTTGCTCATCCAAGTTTCCTTTACGATTTGCTGTACTGACTTCGTGATTAGAACGCCCTCACTAATAAGCCCTTTTACAAATGCTCCAATTACAGGTGGTACCTCGGGTTGAATGAGTCGATTTTTAATAGCTACTTGCTGCAATTTCTCTTGAAAACAGTTAGTAAAATAACTACTTTCAAATAAACCACCACAAGTGACAATAGGAAAGCTTTTGACTTGGGGCTCTTTCTGAAACATCGTTAACAGTAATTGTGCTAAGCAGGTAATGGCACGTTCTATAATAATCTCCGCTGTTTTATTACCTTGTTCAGCTAGCTGTAACACAGTTTGGACAATGGAAGCAATCAACACCCGTGGCTGTGCATGCTCGTAGATGAACGTAATGATTTCAGTCGGATCTTTTAGCACTAGTTGCTTTAAGATTGCCTCTGTAAACGCATCTCCATCTCGACCAAATGCATCATAATGCTGTGCAATAACACGTAATGCTTGTTGCCCAATATAGTAGCCACTACCTTCATCTCCAAATAAATAACCCCATCCACCTACCCGGCTCACACGATTATTCTTTTGAACACAATATACAATAGAGCCAGTTCCCGCAATAAGGACAAGCCCTTCATGTGCAAATGTACCGCTAGTAAGTGCCGCTACCGCATCATTTGTAACATACACCTTGCAGGATTCAGATGTAAAAAATAACTCCATCCATTTATGCCAGCGTACTAAATCCTCCTGACGATCCCCACCTGCTATACATAAAAAGGTAGTCGAAACATCCGTCCTCGTTGCCCCAACCTTTTGGAGTAATCGCGTTAGTAATTTCATCATTTGCTGTCGTACTTCTTCTGGTGGCGTTGATTTTATATTTGCTCCTGCTCCTTCAACGGTAGCAAGTACTTCACCGCTTCTAGTACCTATAACTGCACGGGTTTTCGTCCCACCACCATCTACACCAATAATGTATTGTTTATTTAATAGCACCAGCCGTCAACCCTTCCATAAATTGCTTAGAGGCAATAAAGAATAAAAGTATCATCGGCAATGACGCAAGTGTTAGGCCTGCAAAAAGCGAACCCCAATCAGCCGAATGTTCCCCAAAAAGAGACATCATCCCAACCGGAATTGTACGCTTCATCTTATCTGTAATGAAAATAAGGGGGAAGAAAAAGTCATTCCATGCGGCAATAAAATTAATGATGACCACCGTCCCAAGTGCTGGTCTCATTAACGGTAATACTACATGCCAGAGCACCCTTAAATTCCCCGCTCCATCCATACGTGCAGCCTCCTCTAGCTCATAGGGCATCGTTTTAAAGAAACCTGTTAATATTAACATCGTCAGCGGAATGCCTGTCGCAGTATTCATCAAAATTAGTGACCATAAGGAATTAATAAGTCCTAAATCACGCATTAAAATGAAAAGAGGTACAATCCCAAGTTTAATCGGAATCATCATCCCTAATAGGAAAATAAAAAATAGCGCCTGATTCCATGAAAATTTAAAACGCGCAATATAAAAAGAGGCCAATGAACAAACAACGACAATTAATACAACAGATACAATACTCACAAAGGCACTGTTCATAAAATACGTTGTAAATGGAATCTTTGACAATAATGTACGGTAAGTATCTAAGCTAAAGCTAGTCGGTAAGCCCAAAGGATTTTTATAAATGTCCACACTCGTCTTAAATGACGATAAAATCATTAATAAAATAGGATATAAGCTGATCGTTGCCACCGCAAATACAACAATATAGTAAAATGGCCGAGCCCAAATTGCGCCTTGCTTCATTTGCTCACCCCTTACATTTGTACATCTTTTTTACTCGTAAAACGTAAAAATACTGTTGTGCAAATTAAAATAAAGAAGAATAAAACCGTTGCTAGCGCTGACCCTAAACCAATGGCCGTTGCGCCTGAGGCTGTTGAGCTACCAAATGCCAAGCGGTAGAAGAATACAGCTAAGGTGTCAGTGGAATAATATGGCTCTCCCATTGAGCCCTGCATTGCATAAACAAGCTCAAAAGCCTCAAATGATTGAATAAATGTTAAGACGCCCATGATCATAATAGAAGGAATCATCAACGGCAGATAGATTGTACGTAATAATGTAAAGCCTTTTGCACCGTCTAGCTTCGCGGCTTCGATTAGTTCACTTGGTATCCCTTGAAATCCAGCTAAGAAAATCAAGACACCAAAGCCAAGACCAAACCAACAATTTACTAAAATAATAGCGATTAAAGCTGTCTTAGGATCACCTAACCATGCCTTCTGTAAGCTTTCCAGACCTATTTTCTCCAAAATAACGTTCAACGTACCGAAATTGGGATTTAAAATGAGTTTCCATAAAAATCCTACAACAATAACAGATAGTAATCGCGGCAAGAAGAAGGCCGCCTTAAAAAATTCTGCTCCCTTTATTTTTTGATAAATGATAAACGCTAGGAAAAAGGCTAAACCATTCATCACAATCATTTGTAAAACGAAATACAGTGCGTTATGTTTGAAGGCATTCCAAAACATCGATCCATATGGTTCTGTCGTAAACAATGTCACGAAATTTTGAAATCCAATAAAATTACCTCTCGTCATCCCTTTCCATTCAAAAAAACTATAGGATAATGCAGCTATAATAGGATACAGTACAAACATTCCGTAAATAATCAATGCAGGAATTGGAAAAAGATGAATGGTCCACTTTGCCCAAGTTTTTTTCTTTTTAGTCGATGAAGCTGTAGTTATGTTCATTATCGGACAGCCTCCTTTGAAGAAATTTAGACAGTAAGACCCCAGCTTCTTCCTTCGAAGTGTTCGTGGGGTCAATTTTAGTTATCTACTTAATTGAAGATACACATCTATCAAGGAAAGACAGTTCTATTTTTGAAACGGTGTAAACCATGTTTTGGCGTTTTCTTGCACTTTTTTCGCTACCTCTTCTGGTGTTACCTGACCTAAATACATGCCTTGTAACTCACTTTCGAGCAAGCTCTTTGTTGTCGGATCGCCACCTGTAAAATTTGTAACCCACATATACGGTGTTGCTTCATTTTCGGTGGATTTGCTAATGTCATTTAATAATGCATTGTCAGAGGTAATACCAGGAATTGCACTAATCATTGAAAATTCCTTTACAAATAGCTCTCCAAATTCCTTCGTTGTTAAAAACTCTAAAAATAGTTTAGCCGCATCCTTATGTTTCGAATTTGCATTAATAGCAAATGAACCATCTACCCAAGTCGTCACTGTTTTATTACCAGCCTTTGATGGTATCGGGAAGTAACCTAAATCTAAATCTGGATTCATTTCTAGCACAACTGGAATTTCCCAGCTACCTAGCGGGAACATAGCTGCATCACCTAATGCAAATAATGTACGAATATCATCCATCCCTAACCCTTCTGAATTTGCTGGGAAGTATTTTTTCAAGTCATTCATCACCTGTATAGATTCTATAAACTTCGGATCTGTAAAGTCTTTTTCTCCCGCAAGTACTGCTTGATAGAAATCATTTCCTTCATAAATAGCAGGACCTACAATGCCGTGCAGCAACGACAATAACCAGCCTTCTTTAGTGCCCATTGCAATCGGCGTAATACCCTTTTCTAGCAATTTATCATTAAGAGCTATGAATTCATCCCAAGTAGTAGGTATTTCTAAGTTATTATCTTTAAAAATCTTTTTATTGTAGAAGAATTGAGTGGAGCTCAAGTTAATGGGTACACCATACTGATTCCCTTCTTGATCGCGGGAAGCTATTAATGCTTCTTCAGGATATGCATCCAAACCTTTTAAGCCGGTAATTTTTTCCACATAACCAGCCTCAGCAAGCTTTAATCCTGCAGCATACGGACGTAAATGAAAGATATCTGGACCTTCACCAGCTTGTAATGCTGTGTTTAACACCGTGTTATATTCCGTATTTTTGGTTGGGTTAAATGCTATGTTTATGTCGGGATGTTGTTCATTAAATAACGCAATGACTTTTTCATATTTGGCAACATCCTCTGTACGCCAACTCCCTATCGTTAATGAAACTTTCTCTGTATTTCCTTTATCCTCTTTATCAGGCGTTGTAGAGCTTGTTGATTTCTTATCTGAGGAACAGCCTACTAATGCCACAACGAGTAACAAAAGGAACAGGAACAACCATTTGTTCATTTGTTTCATAACAGCAAATCCACCCTTCATGTAATTAGATTTTCATAGATCATCGTATGAAGTTTTTCTCTAATTCCCCTTATGTTCGTATTTCTTCCATAATGAACAGCGTTTGTAAGTAAAATAACAAATGCCTTTTTGACAGGATCCATCCAAATACTTGTGCCAGTAAATCCTGTATGCCCAAAAGAGCCCTTCGTCCACCCCCTACCAAAACAAAATGTTGAACGATCTCCATTCCAAACTTCAAAGCCAAGTCCTCTGTTATCTATTGTTTTCGTAAATGCCAGCTTCATCCACTCAACTGGTATAGTAGATTGCTGCGTTATGCCTAACCAATATTCCGCATACTTTGCTAAATCCTCTGCACACGAAAATAACCCTGCACTACCGGCTACTCCACCTAATAGTAGTGCTTTTTCATCGTGTACAATTCCTTGCACAAATTTACCTGCTACCATTTCTGTAGCTGCCGCTTCCCTCCTTTTCTGCTCGGATAGTCGAAAACTTGTATTATGCATACCCCACGGCTCGAAAATCTCTTGCTCTACAAAATTTTGAAAAGGCAGACCTGCGACATTTTCGATCGTCTTCCCTAATAAAATCATCCCTATATCACTGTATCGTACTTTTTCATTTGGCTGTCCTATTACATCACAAGCCAAAACCTCCTGCATAATATCACGCTGCTGGTGTCTTTTAACAGATGGCTCTAAGCCTGCCGGTAGCCCAGAGCTATGTTGTAATAAATGTTGTATTGTAATGTGCGGGAATCTAAAATTCGGTAAATGTTTTTGTACTGAATCCATCAAGTTCAACTTGTTCCTACTAATTAGTAAAAGAATAGCTGGTAATGTGGCGACAACTTTTGTTAAGGATGCCAAATCAAACAAAGTATTTTTGGAAATAATTTGCTTACTCAAATCCTCAGCTGTATACACTCCATAGCTTTTTGACAATATACGTCTATGCTGATGTTGGACAATAAGCACTGCTCCTGGAATTTCATTGTCCATCACTAAGCGATTCATATATGCATCTACCAAATAAACACCTCACATTTAAAATGACTAAATTTTCTGTAAATTACTAATATGATATAAAATATAATGACGAAAAACAACATAAATTTTAAAATATTTTTTCATTTTGAGTAATGCTCTTTTAAAATGAATCAATACCATCAATCCTTATGTATAAAATGATGATTTCATGATAACTTATTTTGCGTACCCTTTAAACGCGGTATGATATGTACAATTAATTACACAATTTATTGCATAGTATATAGAGTAAAGGATGGTGACAACAATGGTGGATAAAGAGAAATCCTTTGGTCATTCTGTTGATTTAGATTTCATCAAGAACAATGTGTTTGGCATTACCGATATCAAGCGAGGCAATCGTTTAAACGAGATTTTAGAAACATATGAACATGGTGCTAACGACTTTTACGTTGTACAAAGTACACAACAAAAAGGCAAAGCTGTTATTGCTAACTTGGATTTTTTCACAGAGCTTCTTCGAGCAAAAGAACTATTGGATGCTATTCATGATGAACATATGCAAAAAGTGATGTTAATACGTAAAGATGATGAGGCAAAGATTCCATTAAAAGAGGCTCTAGGAGATGAAGATTTAGATTTTAATGAAATCATAGCAATGGCAGATCAATTTGATGAGGTTATCGACTAATGCCAGCTTGGTTAGATCGACTAGAGGCTGAATGACTAAAATTCCATACACGCTTTCGCTACAAAAATATTTGTTGCTGTCGCTAAGTTAGCCCTTCGCTTTCGCACAGTAATTTTTTTGCTGTATGAACATAAAAAAACCCGCTAGTAGAAGTTTCTACTAACAGGTCATCATTTAATTAGTTGGTTTTTTCAAATCCATATGTGCAGCTGCACTTTCAACTTTGGAACGTTTTAAGAAGAGTGCTAGCACAAGTGCAACCACTGTAAGGCATGCAGCAATTAAGAATGAGTGAGTAATACCATCTAATAAAGCATTTTGCATAATTTGATCTTGCATTTGTTGCATTTGCTCTGGTGTTGGTGCAGCACCTGACTGTACCGCATTTGCCTTCGCTTCTGCAATTAAATCCTGAGCGGTTGCTTTTGTACGGTTATTCATAATCGTTACCATCACAGCACTACCAATTGCCCCCGCCACTTGCTGTACAGTATTATTAATGGCTGTACCATGTGGGTTCATCTTTTGAGGTATTTGGTTTAAACCGTTTGTCATAATTGGCATCATGACCATTGACAAGCCGAACATACGAATCGTGTACATTGACACAATATACGTATAGCTTGAATCCATTTCTAATTTTGCTAACCCGAATGTTGCTAGTGTTGTAATGGATAAACCGGTCATCGCTAACACTCGCGGTCCAAATTTATCAAAAAGCTTCCCTGTAATCGGCGACATAAGCCCCATTAACAGCGCCCCAGGAAGCATCATTAAGCCCGCTTCAAATGGTTCAATGCCACGAATTGATTGTACATATGCAGGTGTTAAAATCATCCCTGAGAACATAGCCATGGATACGATAACAGAAATAGCCGATCCCAACGCAAACATTGGATATTTATAAATACGTAATTCTAGTAAAGGCTGATCCATACGTAATTGTTTTAATACGAAGATCATTAAGGCGATAAAACCAACTAAAATCGTGCCGTATACCCAAGGACTTGACCAGCCCTTGTCCCCCGCTGCACTAAATCCATACAGTATACCACCGAATGCTATTGTTGATAATAATACGGATGGGAAATCTAAATGAACTTCACGTGTTTCCATCACGTTGTCTAATTTCCAAACGGCAAACAATAAACTAATAACAGCAAACGGAATAATCATTTGGAATAGCATGCGCCAATCATGGTGCTCAACAATATATCCTGACAATGTTGGACCTATCGCTGGTGCCATAATCATGACTAAACCAAATATCCCCATCGCTGCCCCACGTTTTTCTCTTGGGAAGCTAGTTAACATGACATTCATTAAAAGTGGTGACATTGTTGATGCACCCGCCGCTTGCACCATACGACCCGCTAATAACATACCGAAGTTAGGTGCAAATCCAGCCATTATTGTACCGATCGTAAAGACTGACATTGCTGCAATAAATAAATGTCTATTTTTAAAGCGTGTTACAAAGAATGCCGAAGCGGGTACCAAAATACCACTTACAAGCATATATCCTGTCGCAAGCCATTGTACCTTAGAGTACGTTGTGATACCAAAATCTTTCATGATTGTTGGTAATGCAACGTTTAACAATGTGTTATTTAGAAAAGCAACAAAAGCACCCACAAATAAAATGGCAATCATGCCATAAGGGGGCTTTTTCATTGTTTGCTCACTATTCATTTTTATCCCTCAATTCTCTCTTGTTTTTTCGATAAAACTTATTTTATACTCGCAGTCTACTTTTTTCAACAAAAAAGAATATTTTTTCCCTAAACATTGATATATAAGCGTTTTAGTTATAGAATGATAGTATAATAATTTCAAAAAGGTGAGGTTATGAACAAAAGAAAAAGACAAATAATTACTGCTGCTCGTGAACTTTTTATCGAAAAAGGATTCGTAGAAACATCCATTAACGATATTATTAGTGCAGCTAAAATTTCAAAAGGTACATTTTATAATCATTTTGCTGCCAAAAATGAATGTTTAATCGCTATTCTAGATGAAGGGCGCGAAGAGGCAAGCAATCGTCGACATGAGCTTCTTTACGGAAAAGACCCGACTGACTTAGAAGTGTTAACACAGCAAGTTGCCGTGCTCATGTATGTCAATCGGGAGCACAATCTAATTCAAATTTTCGAGTCGATTACCTCTTCTCGTGACAAAGAACTTAAAAAGATTATTTTGAACTATTACTTACAGGAGCTAGAATGGCTTGCTAATCGTTTTGTACAAGTTTTCGGTGAAGAAATTAGTACACTGAGCTATGAATGCGCTATACAGGCACTCGGAATGATTAACCTTTCATTACGAGCAGTTTTAATTTCGGATTTCCAATTTATTAGTCGCGAAACAATTGTCCGTGTAGCATTGCGTAATATTAAAGCAATTATTCCTGTAATGTTAGAATCCAAAGAAGTCATTATAAACGTTGAAATGATTAACGCTATTCAAAATGTGGTGAACTATCAATCGATTAACAAGGAAATGATTGCTAAACAATTGCATGGATTTATGAAGGAATTGCCGAAGGATGAAACAGTTGAGGGCTTAGAATACACTGAATTTTTGCTAGAAGAATTACAACGTGAGAAACCAAAGCTTTTCATCATCGAATCACTACTTACTCCTTTCAGAAAAGCATTCGTCGGGACGGGACATGCTGCTGAAGCACGCGACATCGCCAATAATTTATGGCGCTATGTAAAAATTGAGCATCCATCAGAGAGATGTATATAGTTAGGCGTGTTAATTGGGGAAAAATAGGTTTTGCTAATGTATTTCTATTTTAACTAGGGCTACTCGACTCCCGCAGAAAAGCGAGTAGCCCGTAGCGGAAATCAGCCTCTTCGAATGTCTAGAAATGGTTAATCAACACACCTGGTATATAGTAAAACACTTAAAGGAGCTATCTAGAAAGTCTCTTTCTAGATAGCCCCTCAATTAATATGGAATTTATCTATTTATTGCTTATTTGACGATCTTTTGGCCCTATCCAAAAGCCAATCACAATACTGGCAGCCACTACAAGAAAAGGTGCATACAAAATTATAAATTGATTCATTATAGTCCCTCCCTATACATGATGATTACGTTTACCGCTAGCATAGTCACGATCAAACACAAACCATTTCATTACTAAATATAGTGAAGGAATGAGTAGAACTAGCCCTCCAATAAACGCTATCACTAAGGCAACAGCCATTGTTTCGTTTGTAAAGCTGTCATAGACTGATAGGTACGGATACAGTAAATAAGGATAATGTGAAATACCATAACCGAAAAATGCAAATCCGAATTGTGCAACCATTAAAAAGACAGCTACTCCATAGTTTTTCTTTTTAAATAAAAGAATTAGTGTGATAAAAAAGAGAACACCTGATATTGCGAAAAGCCACCACAGATTTAACATATTTTCATAATGCTCAGGCACATGTCCCTTTAACGCCACCATAACTCCTATTACACTTATGACGAGCGGTAACGACCAACCGAGCGCATACTTTCTCATTAAATTAGAAGCATGTTCATCTTGCGCTCTTTTCCCATACCAAGTTAAGAAGACAGCCGAAATATACAAAACCGCCATTATACTTAATAGCACAACAGACCAAGTTAACGGACTTGTGAAAAGTTTAGCAATTTGTAAGTGTGGCTCATCATTGACAATGTTCACGAACCCTCCCTCAGATATCGTTAATACAATAGAAAGGGATGCTGGTATGAATAAACCAGTAATTCCATACATCAATGTATAACCGATGTGTATACCATTCGAACTGTAAGATTCAAATGCATAATAACTACCTCTAATTGCAATTAATATTAATGAGATACTGACCGGCACTAGCAAAATTGTGCCATAATAGTAAGCCGACTGAGGAAAGAACCCTACTATTCCTACAAAGAAAAATACAAGGAAGACGTTTGTAATTTCCCACACCGGAGATAAATAGCGCTTAATGACATTTGCCAATATACGGTCTTTCCCAACCATGACACTATAAGCATTAAAGAAGCCTGCTCCAAAGTCTATGGATGCAACAATGACATAGCCAAAAAGAAATAACCATAGTACTGAAATTCCTAAGATTTCTAAGCTCATTGTCCTTCACATCCTTCCACTTGTTTATGTTCTTCAATTTCACGTTCGATTGGATTGTTACGGAACATACGAATAAGTGCTACGACACTTCCTATTGCTAATACAATGTAAAGCCCTGCAAATAGTATTAGCATAGTATCGACCTGACCACTTGTTGTGGCTCCTTCCGCCGTTTTCATATAACCACGAAGTATCCAAGGCTGACGCCCTACTTCCGCAAACCACCAGCCTACCTCAACAGCAATAAGCGCTAGTGGACCACCTGCCACTACTATTCTCTTAAAGCTTTTTGAAGAAACGAACTTCCATCCTCGCCACTTACCTAGTACATAAATAGCTGCAACGGCTATTAAGAAAATCCCGATTACTACCATGATGTCAAACAAATAATGGATGTAAAGTGGAGGTTGTTCATCCTCAGGAAATTGATCTAAACCTTTTACTTCTGCAAAAGGATTATTATGCGCCAATACACTCAGTGCGTACGGTACTTTAATGGCATATTTTACTTCTTCTCCATCTAATACACCAAATAGTACAAGCGAAGCATCCTCTTTTGTTTCAAAATGCCATTCAGCAGCAGCTAATTTTTCAGGTTGATATTCAGCTAAATACTTCCCAGAAAAGTCACCTACGATCAGTGCTGCTAGCGAAAATACTAATCCAAGTTTCATTAATAGATGTAACGATTTTTTATGATACACATGCTTCGATCCTCGCAGCATACGATAAGCTGCGATAGAAGCTAATAAAAATGCTGCCGTCATATAAGATGTCACTAATACATGCGCTACCTTCGTTGGCATTGCAGGATTTAACATAGCAAGTACAGGCTGAATATTCACAAGCTCCCCATCTACAAGATCAAAGCCTTGTGGTGCGTTCATAAATGCATTCACAATCGTAATAAAAACGGCCGACATAGAAGCACCAATAGCTACTGGAACCAATAATAATAGATGTCGCTTTGGATTTTTGAATCGATCCCATGTATATAAATAAAGCCCTAAGAAAATTGCTTCCACAAAGAACGCGAACGTTTCCATAAACAACGGCAATGCTATAACTTGACCAGCCAACTCCATAAAACTTGGCCACAGTAGTGATAACTGCAATCCAATAGCAGTACCAGTCACAACACCTATCGCTACAGTAATGACAAACCCTCTTGCCCATCTTCTTGCGAGTAGTAAATAGTGTTCGTCATTATTTTTTAATCCGACCCATTGAGCAATCATTATCATTAAAGGTATGCCAACGCCAATCGTTGCGTAAATAATATGGAATGACAATGTTAACTCTGTTAAGGCTCGACTCCATATTACAGCTGAATCATTCATTTAATTTCATCTCCTATGTACCAAAAATTCTTCCAACTAGTGAAAGAAGCATTATCCCAGCTACAAAAAAACTCATAATTATTAGCTTTTTCTCCTGTGATTTATAGGCAACAACTTTTTGTTTTTTAAACATCATCAATCAACCCCAATTTTAATCGCTGTCGTTAAAATGAGTACGGCTACAATACATTGCAAAATTTTCGCTTTCTTTTTTACCTACTTTTGTGCCAAGCGGAGCCGTCAGTCTTTATGGTAATGAAAATGCCGCTAAGGCAAAAGGTGGCGGTATAGATAGCGGCATTGCGTATTTAATGATTGAACCGCGTATTCCCAACATACCGGACACAAAAGATCCAACGCATCCCGTCAGGAAAATCGCAATTAAAAATGTTATATCCACTGCGCTTGCATCTCCTTTTATTCATGTGCTTTCAGTATAGTCCCGCTGCTTTTTCAGACATATAGGGGTTTTCCACTATTAGCTTTCCTCACTGTGACAATATTGCAAATTACTTTGAATAAGAAGAACAAATATGCTAAAGTGCTACATCTGGTGCGAGGGATCGAAGCGACCTCGAGGTACAAAAACATTTGTTGAATGAAGATAAAAAAAAGACCACTCCTTGTTCGAGTGATCCTGTAACCGGTCTAACATCCTTTTGGCATATAATATTTCGATAAAGCTTTCGCTTCTTACAACAATGAGCTATTACATATAGTTATTTGCAAGCCCATACTGAATAAGCTCAGCTTTATTACTTAAATCAAGCTTTTGCATAATATTCGATTTATGATTTTCAACCGTTTTACTGCTGATATATAGCTGTTCAGCAATTTGGACATTCGTATACCCTAGAACTGTTAACCTCATTATTTCCTGCTCACGCACAGTTAAAATGCATTTATCTTCATGCCCTTTGTGTTCAAACAATTTATTAATCTGTTCTTGTGGAATACCAACGTTATAATATACACGACCACTTGATACAGCATGGATAGCCTCATAAAGGACCCCACCTTGACTATTTTTCAAAATATAACCATGAGCTTCAACAGCAATCGCTTTTTGAATATAAGCAACTTCATTATGCATTGTTAACATAATAATTTTAACGTTGGGCATTTGTTTATGAATTTCTTGAGTAGCCGTAAATCCATCTAATCCATTCGGAATGGATACATCCATCAAAATGACATCTGGTTCTAATGATATTGCCTGAGTTATCGCCTCTGCTCCATCACCTGCTTCACCTACAACGTCTACATCTTTATAATTTTCCAATAAAAGAACAAGTCCTTTACGGATTAGCACATGATCATCTACTACTAAAACACGAATCATCTATAGTCATCCTTCCAATTAGGTACTTGAATACTAATTTTTGTACCTTTATCGTAAGCAGAAGTAATATTAAAAGATCCGCCTAACAAAGTTATTCGCTCCTCCATATGTTTTAAGCCAAGTCCTTCTTTCTTCACGTGCTGTAGATCGAATCCTACGCCATTATCTTCTATATAGAGCGCTAAATCTCCAGCTTTCTTTTCGAGCCGAATAACGACCTTAGAAGCCTTTGCATATTTAACAATATTGTGTAAAGCCTCTTGTACAACGCGGTAAATATTGATTTCTACAGATGGATGGCAACGTTCTTCAAAATCCGTTTCGAATACTATAGAAATACCGGGATGAACCTTCTGCACTGAATCTACAAGTGTACCTAATGTAGGTGAAATCCCTAACTGGTCAATGCTTTGCGGGCGGAGCTGATAGGCGTACAATTTAATATCATTCATTACTTGCCCTAGCTCATTGCGTACTTCTTCAATATACGTATTTAACTTTTCATTATCTTTGACATAGGATTCTATCGCTTGCAATGCAACAGAAATTGTAAATAGCGATTGGCCAACGCCATCATGTAATTCCTGCGCAAGCCTTTTATGTTCTTCCTCTTTCGCCTCAATCAGCTGTTTAATAATCAGTTTTGAAATCCGAGCCTCTTCTTCCTTTAACTGTAGGGTTTGATCGCGCAGTACAAGCAGAAACTCTTGCTCGTTTGTTTTACTGTCTGTATACATCAGTGCTGTGCTAATTTCAACATCTATTTTACAACCATGATACGTAAGCATTTTCGATAAAAAATAGGGAACCTCATTATGTTCTATTAAATAACATGTATGTTCTGTTGGAGACTTTTGGCGATTTTCACAAAATGAACAAAAGGGCACTCGATTTCCTAATTCCCATCCCGTTAATCTCATCGCTGATGGATTCATCATTAAAATTTCACGATTGTGATTCATAATGATGATGCCGTCTTGAATGTATTGAAATATTTGCTGTAAATATTTATTTTTTAACTGTTCTTTCTCCAAGCTAAACACACTCCTGGCTTAAAATGAAGGCACACCGAAAAATACGTTTCTTATATTTCTTTGAAGTTACCTTCCTTTAAGTTTACTTGTTACAATCAACACTTTGCCCTATATTTTATCTTCTATCAAGGTATAACTCTTCGCTTCATGTTCTGATTTCCAAATGATGAGAACGCTCATATTTTTTTGGATCATCGCCATAACATGTGATTGATTTCCGTTCCGACTGGGCGCTTTCCCGGAGCATCCGATGAGCCCCCAGCCTCTAATCCAATTAATATATGGCATACGTTTTACCAAATGTCATCCCTAACTTTTGGTAATGAGCCAAAAAACTATTATTTACAATTAAATTTCAACACAAAAACAGTACCTTCTGCTCCTGATTGGACACTAATGGTACCATTGTGTAAATCAATTAACTGCTTAGTAATTGCCAATCCTAGACCTGTACCCGTTGTATCATCAGTCGTATTAGTACCTCGATAATAGCGTTCAAAAAGATTATCTAGCTCTTCTTGCGGAATGCCAGGACCTTGGTCGGCAATTGTTAGCATAATGCCCTTGCCTATATTTTGCGCTTCTACATTTACCTTTGTACCAACAGGAGTATATTTTTTAGCATTCGTAATTAAATTATCTAAAATGCGCTTTAATAGAAGCTCGTCCGCTTCGAGCACAACATCCCCATAAACCTTCACAGACACCTGCTCATCTGCAAATTGAGGTAACCACGTGTTGAGTGTCAATAACACTTTTTCAATCTGTATCGCTTTATTTTTTAATTGATACGTATAGGTTAAGTCTTGTATAAGGGCATCCATATACGTCGCCTTCTCCTGCATCGTATTCGCAAAGATACGCATTTCTTCCTTTGTCCACTCATAATCTTCTGAAGCAAGCATTGTAGAATAACCAAAAATAGAGCTTAACGGTGTTTTTAAATCATGCGATAAGCCTGTTATCCACTCCTCACGCAATTGCTCTGCATGCTTAATTTGCCTTTCATTAAAGGATAGACGTTCCGATAAATTATTGAGGGATTCATCCACTGGCTGAAATAATTTATATTTCCTCTTCAGCTTCCCTGTCTTCCGATGATGAATTTTTTTATCTCTTACTGCACTGTAATCAAACTGTGTCAGTCGCTCAATACGAGATAGTACATAAACAAGCGGACGAACAAATTGACGGGAAACGCTAATCGATAAGAAGGTAACCCCTATTAACACTAAAATATGTCCACCAAAGAAGATGGAAACAAATAAAACCATCGCTTTAGTAAAAGGTTCATCAAATGGCTTATAGGATGGATTAGGCATGCGTACAACTAATGTCGAGCCATCCTCTAAAGCTGCACTTTGCGTAAGCTCTTTATGCTCAAAAATATCGTATTTCTCTTCTAGTAACTGAGGTTTATGTAGCTTTTTATAGCCCTTACCAATGACTCCTACACGGTCCCACTGCTCGTTATAGATTTCAACAGAAGCCTTCTTATCTTGTAAACGCTGGAGCAGTTCTGAAGAAATCTCCTCTTTTTCCTTCCAACTCTGATATACTTCCTCAAAAAGTGGTTGGACAGGTGATGTCGGGAGGAATAGCAAATAGTATTTAGGAATCTCCCACGTGTGCATTCCTGGACGTTTAAGAGCAATGATTTCGTTATCTGTCATTCCACATAGTTCACAACTATCTCCCGTGTAATCAACGATGTCCATCGATTGATCGAACAAATATAATTGCCCTGCGTTCTCCTTCGCTCGCTTCACTAAATAATCAGCAAGCTTAATAGATCCTCCTTCTTCTACGACAGCATCATCTTTTATTTCAGAAGAAGTCATGATATGAATATTGTCACCAACATGACCATTGATAAAGATTGCAAAAAATATCAAACTAATAATAAAGCCTGAAATGATTAGTAAATAAAATACGATGAAATAAGACACGAAACGAAGTGATAATTTTCCAGCTGGCTTCATGATTGAACATCTCCAACTAGTTTATAGCCAATCCCCCTCACAGTTATAATGCAAGTTGGTTTACCAGGATTCTTTTCAATTTTTTCTCGCAGTTTTCGAATATGAACCATCACTGTATTATCATCAAACAAACAATCGCCCCAGACTCGCTCATAAATTTGCTCCTTCGATAATACTTGCCCTACATTTTCACACAAAAATTTCAATAAATGAAATAATCGCCCACTAATAATTTCCTTTGTATCATTAACAGTTATCTCTGCTGCATCGATATCAAATGTAAAGCGACTACATGTAAATAAATGACTTTCTGGCACACGCTTTTTCTTTATATATCTTGCAAGCTGTACTTTCACCCTTGCAACAAGCTCAAGTGGATTAAATGGCTTCGTAATATAATCGTCTGCGCCATTCATAAAACCACGAAGCTTATCTGCATCACTACCTTTTGCTGTTAAAAAGAATATAGGTGCATCACTTTGCTCACGAATCATATTCGCCATATCAAGCCCACTACCGTCTGGAAGCATAATATCTAAAAGGTAAAAATCAAAAACCTTATTTTCAATTTTCTTTTTTGCTTCTTGAACAGTGCCGCAGAGTGTAATGTTTAAAAATCCTTCTTTTCTTAATATAATTTCAATCATTTCCGCAATTGCATGTTCGTCCTCTAACACTAAAATTGAAGCATCTTGCATTCTCTCACCTACTTTTAAGATTACTTTAAGGTAGTCATTATTCCACCATAAGTTATTCCAACTATACTATGTATAAGATAACCAATTAAGGAGATAAAACGCAATGACAACAAACCGTGTTACTTTCATTGATACAATGCGTGGGTTTAGTTTATTTGGCATCTTAATGGCGAATTTGTTGATTTTCCAGTTTGGCATGTACGGTAATGATGAACTAAAAAATCTATCCACCCTCGATAATGGGGCCTTGTATTTTGTAGAAATTTTTATAGAAGGCTCATTTATGCCGATTTTTACAATTTTATTCGGCTTCTCTCTTATTAAACTGATTGAGTCTATTCGTAAAAAAAAGGATAAGAGTCGATGGTCTATTTTACGTCGTGCAACAGGGTTAATTGCCTTAGGATGGCTCCATTCATTTTTATGGGATGGCGATATTTTATTTTCCTATGGATGCATGACTCTATTTTTAATCCCATTTATTAATCGCAAACCAAAAACATTATTTGTTTGGGCTGGTATCTTATTCTTACTTACAACAGCCTTATCATTCGGTTCTGCAACCGAATCCGAAAAAGAACAAAAAGAGATGGCAACTTTTATTGAGAAAGCCAATGATGTGTATGCTAATGGAAGCTATTTAGAAATACAGGATTTTCGTTCAAATGTTCTCCCTCCTGGAATGGATGATCCTGCTTTCATATTCATTCTTCTCATTATTGCACCAGTATTTTTTGCTTCATTATTCCTCTTCGGTATGGGGCTCGCTAAAAAACAAGCTTTTGTAAATATGGAGGACGAAAAGAAATGGTATAAGTTAGGTGCCTTGCTCGTTCCAATAGGGCTAGCTTGTAAAAGTTTAAGTTTTATAGAAAGTAACTTTTCTGGCATGTTGATGATGGGTGGTTCTCAGCTACTGTCAGTTGGCTATGTCTGCCTTGCAGCTTTATTATATAAAACTCGCCCAGTACAACTGCTAGCTCCTGCTTTCGAGAGTGTCGGTAAACTATCATTAACCAATTATCTAATGCAAACGATCATTTGTACAACAGTATTTTACGGATATGGTCTAGGCTTATTCGGCAAGCTAGGCGTGTTCGGCGGTATTTTATTTGGAATCGTTTTGTATAGCTTACAATGTGTTTTCAGCCTTGCCTATTTAAAGAGATTTAAACGCGGACCATTTGAAACTGTACTGCGAGTTTGGACGAATTGGTCTTGGAACGGACAGCTTAAAATCAAACAGAAAGGAAGTACTATACATGGATAGTGACTCCAAAGAGGATTTTACAGACACATGGTGGTTTTTAGGCATCTGTGCTGCTGTAGCTGCAGTCTTAACACTATTTGCATTTTAATAAGCTAATACTTCACTCAACTTGGGAACACCTATACAACATATTGGAATTCGTTTTCACCTGCCCCCTACTGTATACTAGTACTACATAATATACAGCTTAGGGGGCGTTTTGTTGTTACAGCGCATTATTATCACTGGCTATAGACCACATGAACTAGGAATTTTCAATGACAAGCATCCTGGCATTGCCATCATCAAAAAAGCACTCGAAGACCGTCTACGTATTCTGGTTGATGAAGGGTTAGAATGGGTAATTATTAGCGGGCAGCAAGGTGTAGAATCGTGGGGTGCTGAGGTTGTTCTGATGTTAAAAAAAGAATTTCCCCATTTAAAATATGCTGTGATCACTCCTTTTTTAGAGCAAGAAAAAAACTGGCAAGATCCTAAAAAAGAAAAGTATCAATCATTAGTAGCTCAAGCAGACTTTGTCACTAGTGTAACGAAAAAGCCATACGAGGCGCCGTGGCAATTTATCGAAAAAGACAAATTCATTATTCAAAATACAGATGCTCTACTGCTAGTTTATGACGAAGAAAATGAAGGCTCCCCGAAGTATATGAAGCGTCTAGCAGAAAAATATACGGAAACACACGACTATACAATTTTAATGATTACGGCTTATGATTTACAAGTTATTGCAGAGGAAATGCAGCAACAAGATTGGTGAGAAATATTGCTATAATTTTCTGATAATTATATACTAGAATAAGTAGACATATGCAGTTGGAAGCGTTTATCTAAGCACTTCGCTTGTTGCTTCACTACCCTTTGTAGCTAATATCCTAAAAGGAGCTGTTAACATTTTGAATAAAAAAATCGAAATGATTCTTGAGCCTTCGCCGGTGAATGTTTCTCACGATACGTACCGCAGAGAATGCAGATATACACGCGGGATTCAAATTGAAGAACAAGAATTTAAAGCTATTTTAGATACAATGTCTGACGATTCACGCTTGTATTTTGATTTCCACAATCCACGTAAAGAGATTAAAAAGGGAACATATTTAAATGGACACTCCGGGTTAGCACGTAATATCTACGATTACTATAAAACAAATTACAGCATTGAGCTTACCGAGCTTATGAACGGTAAAGATTTTTATGTAAAAATAATATAAAGGGAAAGCGGGCATTCAAAGAGGCTGGGACAAAACTAGCTGATAGTAAAGAAAAAAGAGAAATCGATGCTGTTTGATTTCTCTTTTTTCTTTACCCTATTTCTCTGTTAATAGCAGTATATTTCCGGAGATTTACTGCCTTGAGAACTTTTATAGACTAACTTTTTCGATTTATCACCCAACTTTCGAAAAATATCGACATCTACCTCCATGAAACACTATATTTAACATCAAAAAAGCGCGAGAAATCAAAGTTTCTAAATTGATTTCTCGCGCTTTTTAGGTTTTGGCCAGTTTTGTCCCAGCCACTTTATTTTTTATCCGATCAGCGAAGATTAATAATCAGCGTGGGATGAAGATAACCCCTACTGATGAAAAGCTTCATTTTATAGGTCCGCTACTTGAGCACCTAATTCTTTATTGTTGTACATTTCTGTGTCCAATTCTTTTGTGACACGTGCTGTTGTCAAACCAGCCGTCATTGAACCACTTACATTAAGAGCAGTACGGCCCATGTCGATTAATGGCTCAACAGAGATTAATACACCCGCAAGTGCAATCGGTAAATCAAGTGCTGATAATACAAGAATCGCTGCGAATGTTGCACCACCCCCAACACCAGCTACACCAAATGAACTGATCGCTACGACTGCAATAACAGTAATGATGAACACTGGATCAAGCGGATTAATACCTACTGTAGGTGCAATCATAACTGCTAGCATCGCAGGATAAACACCAGCACAGCCATTTTGACCAATAGATAATCCAAACGAACCTGAGAAGTTCGCGATACCCTCAGGTACACCAAGACGACCTGTTTGTGTTTTAATATTCATCGGTAAAGTACCTGCACTTGAACGTGAAGTGAAAGCGAACAATAATGTTTCTGCAGATTTTTTTAAATACGTAAATGGATTTAAACCACTTAATGTAATAATTAATAAGTGTACTAATAACACAATAAATAACGCTACATAAGACGCAATGACAAACTTACCTAAATTGTAGATTGCCCCGAAATCAGAAGTTGCCACTGTACGTGCCATAATGGCTAAAATACCATATGGTGTTAAACGTAAGACAATTGTTACAACGCCCATTACTAATGCATAGATTGCATCCAAGCCCTTTTTAATAGTAGCAGCAGTGTCTTTATCTTTACGCGCTACACGTAAGTACGCAAAACCTAAGAACGCTGAGAAAATAACAACAGCAATTGTTGATGTAGAACGAGCACCTGTTAAATCTAAGAATGGGTTTGCTGGGAATAACTCGATAATTTGCGTTGGTAAATCTGGCGCAGTTAATCCAGAAGTTTTTTCCTCTAAATATGCTCCACGCTCAGTTTCTGCAGCACCTTGTATAATGTGAGAAGCATCTAAATCGAATACTGTTGCTGAAAGAATACCAACACCAGCTGCAACAGCAGTTGTACCGATTAAAATCGCTAAAATAAGAGCTGCCATTTTCCCAAAGTTTTTACCAACCGTCATTTTTGTAAAGGCTATTAAGATTGAAATAAAAATTAATGGCATGGCAACCATTTGTAGCAATTTAACATAACCAGTACCAATAATATTGTACCAACTTGTTGTTTTTGCTAAAACCTCAGAATCAATACCATAAATTAAATGTAGTCCAAGACCAAGTACAATCCCTAAGCCTAGAGCAGCAAAAACACGAGTTGAAAACTTAACGTGCTTTTTATTCATAAAATATAAAATCCCAACGAACACGAGTAATACGGCTACGTTAAGAATGATTTGTAATGTAGACAATGGAAAGCCCCCTAACCAGTTTTTATAATGTAAATCGAATTATATACCTATAATCCCTATAATTCAAGTATGTTTTATTCGAATTAATATTTTTTTAAAACGAAAGCTGTTTATGTCTTTTATTTATGCCCTAAAAACGTTATATAATAAATTTAACAAGTGTGGGTTATTAGCCATTTTTATGGCTCATCACCATAACGTGTGGTTGATTTCCGTTCCGACTGGGCGCTTTGTTGTTGCTGTCGCTTCGCTTTCGCACAGATAAAACATTTGCTGACGCTTCGCTTTCGCGCAGAGCAATGCTTCCTGCGGGCGAGCGTCGAGCCGCTTCCTCTGCTGGTGTCGCCGCTGACACTTCGTTTTCGCGCAGATAAAACATCCGCTGCCGCTACGTTAGCACTACGCTTTCACACAGAAAACATTCGCTCCGTGCAAGGTCTCGTCTGTCTCGCTTTCCCGCGGGAGTCGAGTTGCCCTACGCTATAATCAGTTAAAATAGAAATATATTAGCAAAACAGCAAACACGCCTGTAAATTTAGTTTAGCAATGAACCTTATTCGCTAATTAAGAGAGTGATTTTTTCACGAGGAACGGAGTAAAATTCGTAATTGTCGACTTTAATGAGGATCGTTTCTGTCTTATAAATATTTTAGTCAACAACCCTAGAATTGGTGACAATATGTAAGTGGCAGATGTGGAGATTACTTTTGTGGAATACTTATATAAAAGTTCAAAAACCTACTTCGTTTAATGAACGAGATAGGTTTCTTTTTCATTATCATTAACTAGGTAACAGCTTCCCGAAATTTTTTTACATTGTTTTTTTACACGCGTTACTGCATCTGACAATTGATCAACAGATTCAAATTGTTGATATTGATTAGTGGTCATCGCGATGGACAATGACGTACATGCGAAAGGCTCAAGTGTACCAGCCCTATTATGAATCTGTAATTGCGCTAAATCTTCTAGCTCATAAAAGTTCAAAATGGATGCATCAAACTCATCAATAATTCTTTGACAGATCGGATTAGCCTCATAATGCGGCAGAATAGCAACGAAATCATCTCCACCAATATG
The DNA here is from genome assembly GCF_030209535.1 of Lysinibacillus sp. fls2-241-R2A-57. Lineage (NCBI taxonomy): Bacteria > Bacillati > Bacillota > Bacilli > Caryophanales > Bacillaceae > Lysinibacillus > Lysinibacillus sp. fls2-241-R2A-57. The sequence goes on along the minus strand of NZ_JARVRU010000026.1, from coordinate 35,885 downwards.
CCCTAAAAATTCTTCTGTATCAACTATATTTCTTTTCAAAATGTCTGTTAAATACAGTAAAATTTTATCCCCTTTATTAAAACCATACGTGTCATTGTAGGATTTAAAATGATCTAAATCAAAGTATATTAAACTATATTGCGATAGCTGTAATGCTTCCTCAAGTTTTTCATCAATTAATTTATTGCCAGGGAGACTGCTTAACGGATTCAAAAAGCTTGCAATAGCTACTTGTGTGTCTACAAGCTTTAACAGTAGTTCCCGAATACTTACGACACCATAATATAAGCCATTTCTTGTTACAATTACATCATCATATAAGTCCTCTGGTCGTCGCCGCATTGCTTCCGTGCTGACTTCCGTTATAGATGTATGACGATCTATAATTAAAGGATTCTCTTTCATAATAAGTTGATTTTGCCGCCCCATAAATAAATTATAGCCATAGCGTGTACCAATTTTTTCATAGAAATGCGTACGTGTAATATGCCCAATTGGTTTATCATCTCGAACAACAACAACACTACGTAATGACGGATCGTTTGTAAAAAGCAAATCTACTTCTTTATTTTTCACAAATTCATCAATACAAGGAACACTTTCTATGACTTCTCCTATTTTCATGGTCATCCATCCTTATTTTCCCCAAATGTATTTCCTTTGCGGGTTTCCCTATCGCATAACCTTGTGCATAGTGAATACCAATATTATGTAAATAATTCAGTTCTTCCTGTCGTTCAATACCCTCAGCAATAATTTTTGTCTCAGCTTGCTCTGCGTATCTCATGAGCAATGTGACAAGCTGCTGTTGTTCGCTGTTTTTATCTATAAATTGTATTAAAGAACGGTCTAGTTTAATAAATTCTGGTTTTAAATAAATAAGAGTTTTCAAGCTATTGTAGCCTGAACCCACATCATCCACTGCAATTCGATAACCTTGTGAACGATAATGTGATAAGACACGTTCAAACTCCACAAAATCTACCACGGCACTGCGTTCAGTTAGCTCAAATACTACCTGCTGTGGTTTAATACCAAGCTCCATTAATAATTGTAAGGTTTCACCACTATGGTAGTTCTTATCTAGTAAGACATTAGGATGTATATTAACAAATACTATAAAGTCTCTATTGACTAAATCTTCGTGCAGTCGTTCTTTGAAACGTTGTAATGAAAGGTTTCGACAAAAGCATTCAAATAAAAACACGCAGTCCGTTTGCCCAACAAATTCATAAAACTGATCTACACTATTAAACAATTCTGAAGGCTCTGGACGATTCAGTGCCTCAAAGCCCACCGTTTGCCTCGTCTGTAAATCGACGATAGGCTGAAAATATGTATGCAAATTCTTGTCCTGAATAATTTGCTTCAACGATTTTAAACGTTTTATATATAAAGTATTGTTTTGATGCTGCCCATATAAATGCTTGAAATAAGAAAAAAAATTACTTGTTTTTTTGCTTTGTCTCACAACAGACTCCATTCTGGCACCTCTTAATTTGGTTATTATGATCTATTGTACGCTTGTATTGTAAATATACTGTGAATAACATGTAAAAATAGGTGGCTCTAGCACTAGATTTCCTTTTCAATTGTGTATAAAAATAATCTTTTTTGATCACTTGGTAGAGTGGTATACATTCTGGATGTGGAGAAGGTAGTTCAAGCAAAGGTTATTGGAGATTGGTTGGTTTATTAGCGATGTTGGTTGGTTTATCAGCGGTTTGGTGGGCTTTATCAACGATTTTCACCGGTTTATCAGCGATTCGAGGGCTTTTATCAGCGATTTTGACTAGTTTATCAGCGATTCGGGGGGGTTTATCAGCGATTCGGGGGTTTTATCAGCGATTTCGGCTGGTTTATCAGCGATTCGGTATGTTTTATCAGCGTTCTTGACTGGTTTATCAGCGGTCTGACCAGTTTATCAGCGATTCGGGGGCTTTTATCAGCGATTTTGACCGCTTTATCAGCGATTCGCTGTACTTTATCAGCGATACTAATGGTATTTTACTGACAAGTACTTTTATAATAAGATTAGAAACTCAATTATAAGAAAGGTTGCCTGATATCCTCATGAACGTAGAGAATTTTTTACAACTGCCTATAACAAAGGATTTTACTGTCGTTGCTGGTCGCAATGGTTTACATAAACCCGTTCAAAATGTAGAAATTCTAGACTTTGAATTTTCACCCGATATTCATACTGTGAGAGAAACGATTTTCACACCGAATAGTGTTGTTCTAAGCAGTTTATTATTCGCAAAGCAAAAGCCAGAATATTTATGGAATGCCGTGAAAAATCTTATTGAGCTAGGGGCAAGTGCTTTAGCTTATAAGCCTGTCATCTATGAGGATTTGCCAGAGGAAATTCTAGTGTATGCAGATGAGCAAAATTTTCCGATATTGCGATTTGGCGGAGATGAATTTTTTGAAAAGATTATTTTAGAAACGATGGCCTATGCAAAAACACAGGATTATTCATTCTTTTTAGAAACGATTATGCGACGTCTAATGGAAGAGGATGTAACAGATGAACAAATAAAGTCCATTTTACAGCAAATCAATAAGCCCTTTGAAAAATATGTATTTGTTGCTAATATCCAAATGCAAGAGCATACAAATAACCAATGGATGCAATCTCTATTTCACTTAGAGCCTCTCTTGAAATCTGGTATGATTTGTACCTATAAAAAGAGCCTCTTTATTTTAATGACCCATCCATCGCAGCAATTTCAATTTGAAAAACTTCTCAATGAATGGTTAACCATGTATGCCATTTCAACTGATTCATTGACCTTTGGCTATAGTCGTTGTCACTTAACACAAACAGAACTCCCTTTCGCTGTTCGGGAAGCCTTCTATGCACGTATCATGGCTGAAATTGAAACGGCTCCTATCTGTCATTATGAAAACCTGGCTTCTGATAGTTTGTTAATTGAATTGCATCGCAAGGACCCTAAATTTGCTATGGACTATGTAAATCGCTATCTTGGTCCCCTGCTTGAGGAAAAAGTTGATCCAGATTTAATGAAAACAGCCATCACCTATGTTGTAAAACAAGGAAATATTAAGGAAGTAGCTGTTGCTCATTTCTGTCATCCGAACACAATCCGTTATCGTTTATCAAAAATACGTCAACTAGTAGCACCTTTAGAGAATGATTATGTTTTTTATGAACGTATAGCTGCAGCCGTTAAATTGTACTTATTACATAGCAAAATGAATGTTGAATGATAGCTTTGGAATAAGTACAAAAAAACGCCTGAATATTTAGAATTAAAATCAAATTATTTTCTTCCACCACATGTTATCCTAATGAAGTTAGGAGGAGGAATGATGAAACAATACATAGCTGATGGTATGCTATTAGTTACTGCAATCGTTTGGGGTAGCGGATTTGTAATAACGGCTATCGCATTGGAATATTTAACAGCTTATCAAGTGATGGCAGGCAGATTTTTATTAGCTGCAATTATACTCATCGTTTTATTTGGATATAGATTAAAAAGAGCTTCAAAATCAGTTATTTGGAAAGGAATGTTGTTAGGGACCATTCTGTATATTGCCTTTGCCCTTCAGACAGTAGGGTTACAATATACAACGCCATCTAAAAATGCTTTTTTAACCGCTGTAAATGTCATTATTGTGCCATTAATTGCGTTTGCTGTTTACAAGCGTCGTATAGATGGCTATGAGATTATCGGTTCAATTATAGCTATTGTTGGAATCGGTTTTTTATCATTACAGGGCTCACTGACAATGAATATAGGAGATGCACTTTCCTTAGCTTGTGCTGTCGCCTTTGCTTTTGATATTTTTTGTACAAACCTTTTTGTACAAAAGGAAGATGCCATTGCCCTTACGATTATTCAATTTATCACAGCAGCATTTTTAGGTGTCTTGGTCGTTGTCAGCCAAGGCGACATCCCAACCAGCCTTGAAAAAGAAGCAATTTATTCAATCGTTTATTTAGCAATTTTTTCAACTACTCTTGCCTATCTTTTTCAAAATGTTGCGAATCAATATACGTCTGCTACAAAGGCAGCTATTATCCTGTCGACAGAATCATTTTTCGGCATGGTACTATCCGTTATATTCTTACATGAAGTATTAACAAGTCGCATGGTTATAGGGGCAGTACTGATTCTACTTGCTATATTAATTGCAGAAGTAAAACCTGCACATCCTAAAAAACGAATGGTGAAGAGCTCTCGATAACGGATTTCAAAATAGTTTCAGTCATGCTGAAACTATTTTTTATGCATGACTAGTCATGATACTGGTAGTAATCCCTACTACCAAAACTGTAATAATTGAAAACAGTAATGTACTGGAGGATATAAGCAGACTCCCTACCACAATAACGATAGAATCAATTATAAAAATAAGCATCCCAACATTAACCCCTGTTTTATCACATAAAAACTGTGCAATCAAATCTGTGCCACCAGTGCTTGTCTGAAATCTAAGCATCAAGCCAATACCAAAACCCATTAGTATCCCTCCAAGTATGGCACTATAAATAGCTTCGATTTGAACAAGATTCCGAATGGGCTTTAGTAAGTCAATAATAAGAGATGATGCAATTAATCCGTGAATGCTATTGTAAAAATATGCTCTGTATTTATACCAGGCAATAATAAATACCGGAATACTAATTATGATGATCATTAAACCTATTTTAAGATTATACAAATAGTGTAAAATAAGCGCTATCCCTACAACTCCCCCATCCAAAATTTGATAGGGCGTTAAGAATAAATTAATTCCCAATGATACCGCGGTACTCCCTATAAGAATGACCAAGCCTTTCGTAAAAAAATACATACAACCCCCCTCCGAGACTGAGCATGTACTTATAATATGAAAATAGGAAAACGAACATGTTATCAAATACGAATTGATCAAAAGTCAATCCTACTTTTTTTATCGAATTCGCTCGATAAATTTCTCTAAAGCTCTATTGGTCATTGGCGAAACCTTATTCCTGTATTTTCCGTATATTTAATGTAAAATTACTAGATAAAAGAAGGGAGAATATACTATGGAATATAACTTATTAGAACGAGTGAAAGACACACGAACGATTTTAAGAAGAACACTATTAGAGACGATTTTTGAGGAATTTGATGGTCAACTTATGGGATTAACTGATGAGCAGCGTATAGAAAAGTATCGCACAATGCTAGATAGCCCTTTCCGCTTTTTCCGTGGAAGTGCCTATTTATTTTATTTTGATGTAACGAAATCCCCTTCTATTTTCCATACATCTGATGCAATGCCTACTTGGATACAAGGAGATATGCATATGGACAACTTCGGTGCATTTCAAAATGAAAAAGGCGCCATTGTTTTCGATATTAATGATTTTGATGAAGGCTATGTCGGCTCTTACCTATATGATGTTATTCGCATGAGTATTAGTATCGCCTTATACCTTGAGGAGCAAGGATTAGATAATGATACACAGGAAACGGCCATTCACCATTTCCTACAAAGCTATGTCGATCAATTAAAACGATTTCAGCGTAAACAGGATGATCCGCTGACACTAACATTTACAAAAGACAATACAAAAGGACCAATCAAAAAGGTTTTGAAAAAGCTAGAGAAACGTCAAAGCTCTCATCTTATAGAGAATATAACTTACATTAACGATGAAGAACAGCGTGTTTTCTTATGGAATGAAGAAGTACAACCTGTCACTCCAGAAGAATATGCCGCAATCTCTACTGCGCTACCTAACTATAAGATTAAAGATATAGCCATTAAATACGGCTCGGGGACAGCATCCATTGGCTTAAAACGCTATTATATTTTAGTAGAGGGCGAATTAAATGCACAAGGGGTAAACGATTTAGTGCTGGAAATGAAAGAAGTGCGCACGGCAATCCCCGCATATTTCCTTCCATATAATGAGACATTTTGGGAAGCTTATGAGCACCAAGGAGCACGTGTAGTAGGTACTCAAAAGGCAATGCATCATTTAGAGGACCCTCATTTAGCATATGTCACGATGGATGGACAAGAATACTATATTCGAGAGCGTTCTCCTTATAAGAAAAAGGTTAAGCCTAAAAACTACAAAGATGTAGAGGATTATTTTGTAACAACATCGACGATGGGACAAATCGCTGCCAAAAACCATGCACGTGCCGATATCGACTACTCCCAAATTTTCACCTACCATAGTGAAGAAGAAATATTAAAAGTTATCGGCAAGGAACGTAACGTATTTGCTGAAGGCACCGTTTTACATGCCATGAGCTACAAAGAAATTGTCTACTCGGATTTCGAGTTGTTTAAAGAGTTGGTCAAAGAGCGTTTTAATTGATCTGCGGAAAGAACAAAGGACTTCTGCCATAAAGCGGAAGTCCTTTTTATTTTTGCTTTGCCTTCATTCGATTGAGCAAAAATCCACCTTTGAATGATTTAGGCTCATATGAAATAATAAACGCATTCGGTTCAAATTGCTCTACAATTTGGAACAACTCCACCTCACGATTTCTCTTTGTTAATATTTCGTATTTATAACGATTGCTATCTCGACCTTCCCCAATATAAATAGTCACTGCAAAGCCTTCATTACGAAGGAAATTCACGAGCTCTTCGTTTTTATTCTGCGTATTAATCGTCGTAAAGACATAGCCGATCGCCAGTTTTCGTTCAATTTTGGCACCTAGGAAAATACCTAGACCAAAACCAACTGCATAGACAACCATGGCTAACATACTTTGTTTTCCACTAAAAACAAGTGAAAGACCAAATACATACACTAACATTTCCAGCATACCGAATATAGCAGCAAGGAAAGTAATATTCTTCACTAAAAATATTGTCCGTAACGTTAAAAAAGGTACATAAACTAATTGCAGGATTAAAATCAGAAATATACTTTGCATTTGTAAAAGACCTTTCAAAAAGTAGTAGATATACACTATAAATTATATGTTCAAATAAGTAGTTGCATTCTATTAATAAACTAGCCTATAGTTTATTTAGCAATTCCCTATTCTTTTTATTTTAAACATCTACATGGACTAAATTCATCGGGTTTAGTAATCCTTCAGCGTCTTCCTTACTTAGCAAACCATTCTTAATAACAATTTCTTTAATGGTAGCGTCCGTTTTAAAAGCTTCAGCTACTACTTTATTTGCCATTTCATAGCCAAATAATTTAGAAATGACAACAGAAATCGAATAAGAACTTTCCGCGTGCATTTGATTTATCGCCTCATTTATTTGAATGCCCTGTACACATTTGTGATTAAATACAGGAATACTTGCTATTAAAAGCGAAAACGCATCAAATAAATTTTTCATAATAATCGATTCCCATATATTTAACTCTAGCTCTCCTCGATCGACCGCGATTGTAATCGTCTGATCCATCCCATATATATCAAAGCAAACCTGCATCATCATCTCTGGAATACACGGATTGATTTTTCCAGGCATAATGGATGAACCTGGCTGTACAGATGGAATAGTAATTTCAGCTAGTCCTGCTCTAGGGCCTGAGGCAAGTAGTCTAAAATCACCTGCCATTTTGGATAACCCACTACACAACCCCTTTAAGCAGCCTGATATTTTTATATAACTATCTGCATGTTGTAAACCATCAAAATAATCTTCTATTTTGGTCACTGGCATTCCGGAAACTTTAGGCAAATATTGATAAATTGCTTCGATATAGCCTTTTGCTACACCCAAGCTTGTACCTACAGCGGTAGCACCAATCAATAGTTTTAGACAGTCTTGTTGAACCTTTTGTAATTCTTTCTTCTGTCTTGTAACAAATGATAAATAAGCATTAAATTGCTGACCAAAAGTCATTGGGAGAGCGTCCTGTAAACAAGTTCTAGATAATTTAATGCTTGATTGAAACTCATTGACTTTACTTTCTAGCGCCTTTTCAAGCTGTTCTAAGTGTTTAATCAAGTCTTCCATATAAAGATAGCAGGCCATTTTCATAGCGCTTGGCAATACATCATTTGTAGACTGAGACATATTCACATGTTCATTTGGATGTACACATGTAAAGCCTTTTTTACCAGTAATAATTTCATTCGCTCGGTTGGCAATGACCTCGTTAATATTCATATTTGTCGAAAGGCCTCCGCCGCCCTGATAAATATCAACAGGAAATTGATTTTCAAATTTCCCTGCTAAAATTTCATCTGCTGCCTCCACAATGGCAGCTTTGATATGGCAATCAAGCGCTTCAACACGATGATTTGAAAGTGCTGCTGCTTTTTTTATATAGGCCATAGATTTTATGAGGTAGGGGTAACTTTCAATAGATCTCCCAGAGATAGGAAAATTCTCTAAAGAACGCATCGTTTGGATACCATAATATATATCGGAACTAATCTGCATTTCACCTAAGAAATCTTTTTCTATACGCATCCTTTAATCCCTTTTCTTCTATTATAAATTTCCTTAAAACTCTATGACAGCTCGACCAACATTGACACAGCTGCAATCATGGAAAGAATCAAATGCTTTATTAATATTTTCTAGCTTAATACGCTCTAAAACTAGCTCGTCTAGCTTAAACTTCCCATCTAAATATAATTGTGCAATCATTGGGAAATCACGGAATGGCTGTGTATCTCCATAGAAGCTGCCTTTTAGCACCTTTCCAACCCGATGGAATCCACCAGCAGGTAAATTTAATTTCTGCTCTGGATTAAAGGCACCCACTACAACCACTGTTCCACCTTTACGTGTTATTTTCCACGCACTTTCAGTAGCAATCGTATGACCTGAACAGTCAATTGCATAATGGACGCCCACACCGTTTGTAATTTCCTTAACAATTGCTTCAACATCTTGATCTTTTGTGTTAATAGTGTGCGTTGCGCCAAATTCCTTAGCAATTTCAAGATTGGCATCTTTTACATCACAGGCAATTATTTTAGCCGCACCCGCTATAGCAGCTCCTTGTATTGCATTTACACCAACCCCACCAATTCCGAAAATCGCTACTGTGGAGCCTGGTTTTACACCCGCCGCATTGACTGCAGCACCATAGCCAGTAGCTACACCACAGCCAATAAGTGATGCTTGGACAAGTGGCATTTCATCAGGTATTTTTATACAAGACATTTCTGGTACAACTGCATATTCAGCAAATGTTGAAAGTAATGAATTATGGTACACCTTCTCATTGTTCACGCTTAATCGAGTAGTACCATCCAATAAAGTACCATCAAACATTGGTCCAAACGCAGATTCACAAAGATGGACCTTTCCTGTTACACAGAATTCGCAAGTACCGCAGTAAGGAACCCAGCTCAAAGCCACCTTATCGCCGACTTTCACATTCGTTACACTTGAACCAACAGCCTCCACAATACCTGCACCCTCATGACCTAAAATGGTTGGAGTTGGTGTTGTAGCATCACCCAATGCATTTAAATCACTATGGCAAACACCTGTAGCCACAATTTTTACTAACACTTCATTGTGCTTTGGCTCAGCAAGCTCTACTTCTAAAATTGCTAATGGTTTATTTATTTCTGTCATCACAGCAGCTTTCATTTTCATGATAATTTCCCCTTACAATATCAAATTAATATGCAAACCAAATTGCTCTTGTTTTGGTAAAAGCAGATAAAGAATGGATGGCGTATTCTTTGCCCCACCCACTTTGCTTAACGCCTCCAAATGGACTAGCAAAATCATAACAGCCATATTTATTAACAAATACCATGCCTGCATCTAATTGATTAGCTACGCGGTGAGCACGTGATGGATCACCTGTCCATAGACCGGCAGCTAAGCCATAGATTGTGTCGTTCGCCATTTTAATAACATTTTCTTCCGTATCAAACGGAATGATGCAAAGTACAGGGCCAAAAATTTCTTCCTGTGCAATTTTCATATTGTTATCTACATCAGCAAAAATAGTTGGTTGTACAAAATAGCCTTCCGCATTCGTACCCGTTAGATCACGCTCACCACCAGCAACAATTCTTCCTCCCTGCTCTTTACCGCTTTCGATATAGCTTAAAATTGATTCCATATGCTCTTTTGATATTTGAGCACCCTGCTTGCTGTTTGGATCAAATGGATCACCACATTGATAATTTTTGGCATATTCAGCAATCTTCTCGACAACCGTGTTATAAATAGCATTCTGAACAAATAATCTTGTTGGTGAAGAGCACTTTTCACCTTTATGTGTAAACAAACCATAAAAAGAACGTTCAATCGCGCCCTCTAAATTTGTTACGTCCTCAAAGATTATATTCGGCGATTTACCGCCCAATTCTAAAGTGACTGGTTTCAAGTTGCTATCAGCGGAATCACGTAATAATTGTTTACCTATTTTAGTACTGCCTGTAAATGACAGCTTATCAATATCCATATGCTGGCTAATATAAGCACCTACTTGACCATCTCCCAAAATTAAGTTAATAACACCCTTTGGTAATAGCTTAGCTTCATCAATAATTTCAAACAGTCGTATAGCGGAGAAAGAAGTTTTATCAGCAGGCTTTAAAATAACAGTATTTCCCATAGCTAGAGCTGGAGCCATTTTTAAAATTGCCATTTGAATCGGGAAATTAAATGGTACAATTTGACCACAAACTCCGATTGGATCGCGTGTTGTTACACTTAAAAAATCCCCTTCCACCGGATTATTTTCACCGTAGAATTTGTCAGTCCATCCAGCATAATATTCAAATAAATCATGTGCCTCTTGCACATCATCATTGTAGGCTTCTGTATATAATTTGCCATTATCAAGTGTCTCTAAAGTTGCTAGTTCTGCGTGATGCTCAGCAATAAGCTCACTAATTTTACGTAATACTCTGCCGCGCTGTTTTCTGCTCATACTTTTCCATTCAGGATTATGAAGTGCCTCTCTCGCCGCTTGAACTGCTAAATCTACATCTTCTTTAGCAGCGCAATAGAAATTACCAATAACTTTCCCATTTGCAGGATTAATAGAATCGATTGTATGACTACTACTATCTATCCACTGTCCATTGATATAACTTCTTTTTGTTGTTGATAACCAATTGTGAGCCCACTCTAGCTTTGGCTGTTCAATACCATCAAAAATTTTCTGATTCATAATTTTTAATCCTCCCTTTTCTCTAAAGATTGTTGCTTCAACAATTTTGTAGCCTCACTGTATCCTACTTTGTCTTTTAAATCGCAAATTTTCGGTATACTCGTATTAGATAGTTCTAGACATCTTTGTTCATTGGCTTGAATGTCAGCAAGACAAAGATTTGTGAAGCTTTTTAAGCAATTGGAAAGCATATAAAATCCATCTAATATATGCACACCCGCAAAGTTTTCAAATACATTTAAGTCCAGTTCTCCATGCTCAAATGCTGTCTGAACTACTCGCTCAATGCCAATGATTTCACTGCAGCATTGAATTATTGTTTCAGGCATTACAGGATTTATTTTTCCAGGAAAAAAAGATGACCCCGCCTGTATAGCTGGCAATGATATTTCAGCAAAACCTGCTTCTGGTCCTGAAGATAACAATCGAAGGTCTTTAGCCATTTTCATTAATGCCGTAGCAAACAAACTTAATTGCTTAGAAACCTCAGCTAAATCATCAATATTTTGAGCAGCATCAAATAAATTCTCCCGGCGCCTTATCGGTAATTGTGTAACTTCCTGTAATTTTTTAATGACCGTTTGTTTATAGTCCTCACTAGCACCATCACCTTTACCTATAACAGTTCCTCCAAGATTAATCGTCAGCAGTTCGTTTATGGATGCTTGTAATTTTTGATGCCTTCTTTTAATAACTGCCTCAAAGCCGCTAAACTTTTGCCCAAGCTGAATACGTGAAGCATCCTGCAAGCATGTTCGCGAAATAGTTGTAATGGGCATAAATTGTACTGTTTTACGGTTTAAAATTTGCGATAAATACTGCATCTCTTCATCTAAACGCTTGTAGCCACTCATTAACGCTAAGCGGATAGCAGTATGGCAGGCATCTGCTGTTGATTGTGAAGCGTTTACATGTTCGATTGGATGGACAGGAACATAGGTACCATTCATTTTATTTGATAGATTGGCTACTACCTCATTTATGTTCATATTAATGCCAATACCGCCCCCGCCATGGTATACATCAACAATAAAATGCTCTGTATATTTCCCATCAATCAAGGCATTACACGCTAAAGTAATCTTTTCTTTAATTGGTAACGAGATCACCTTGGCCTCATAATTTGCCATAGCCGCGGCCTTTTTTACCATTGCTAAGGATTGAATATAATCTGGATAATCTTTTAATGTGTTCTTTGAAAAAGATAGATTTTCTTTTGTTCGAACAGATTGAATACCATATAAAGCATCATCAGGAATTTCAACATTCCCCAAGAAATCAGTTTCTATTCGCATAGTTTGAATGGCTCCCTCTACAACAATTAATGACCTCCACACCATTAATCGTTCATATTATGAACTTTTTATTCGCATTAAGAACTTTATGCTATTATATGTCTGAAAATTACGAAAGTCAACACGAAAAACAGCTTGGGTTTTTAAATTTTATTTAGTCCATTTATTTACCTCAATTCAAATAAATTACCTGTAACACAGACAACTTTGATTTTCAAAACTAACTATGTATAATTAAAAATATGGAAACAAATAAACTTATAACAAATAAAAATGGTAAAGACGGCACTACAGTTCAAGCTGTAGATAGAGCTTTGCTCCTACTAAATCTTATAGGAGAAAACAGCTCACCTATTTCTGTAAGGGATTTGTCCCTCAAAAGCGGTCTAAATAGGACAACTGTTTGGCGGTTAATTGGAAGTTTAGAAAATGAAGGTTTTGTTGAAAAAGACACCGCAACGAATAGCTATCAACTTGGATTTACATTCTATCGATTAGCTTCTCAAAATAATCCATATAGTTCGTTAATTCGCAGAGCTAGAAGTACATTAGAGGCATTAAGAGAAAAGGTAGGTGAAACAGTATTATTAAGCGTTCCAATGCACAACGGTATTTTAACAATTGACCAAATCGATACGAACCACAGTGTAAGATTAGTCGATTATACAAATACTGTTACACCATTGCATTGCACCTCTAATGGAAAAGTATTATTAAGCATACTTTCTAAAAAAGAACTCGAACAGTTTTTAGAAAAAGAGCTTATTGCAACATCGAAATATACCATTACAGATCCTAAACTATTGCAAGAAGAGCTTCAATGGATACGTTCCCATCATGTGGGATTATCAATTGGTGAATACGATGAAAATGAAAATGCTATTTCTGTACCTATATTTGATAATAGAAAGAACCTAGTAGCATTTTTAACGTTAGGTGGTCCTAGCTTTAGACTTTCAAAAGATGATTTATTAAAACTTAAGGATACGTTATTAGATGCAGCAAAGGATATTGAAAGACAGTTAACATAATTTATCTGGTAAACAAGACAAAGCCAAACTTGCGGCATTGTCTTTTTTTAATGAATTATTATCGAATTTTCAATTAATAAAGAGAATAATGCAATGTAAGAGAAAAATTTGCATTGAATTCGCTTTCAAAAAGCAATTGACAACATATTCACCATAGACATATAATTTACGTATTCGCATAACGACCATATGGTTCACATTACGAACTTTATTTAAGAACAATTTCCTCTACTACAAATTTATTCATGTTACTTCAAACAAAAATATGTTTACTAAAGGGCGATGGGAGGAATTTGATATGAGTAGTAACACAATGACAATGGATAACTCGCTAAAGATCAAGCTAGATGATGCACCACTTAATAAGTTTCATATTAAAATCGCAGGCTTAACATTTGGAGCACATTTCACTGATGGATATATTTTAGGGATTGTAGGCTTTGCACTTACATTACTTACGCCACAAATGGGTTTGTCTTCATTCTGGGTGGGGTTGATTGGGAGTTCCGCCTTAATAGGCTTATTTTTAGGCAGCTTGATTTTGGGCTGGATTTCTGATTATATTGGTAGACAAAAAATATTCGTTCTCAGTTTTACGATTATAACAGTTGCTTCTATTCTTCAATTTTTTGCTGATTCACCAACTGAATTAGTTATTTACAGGATATTAATCGGGATAGGTCTCGGCGGAGATTATAGTGTGGGACATACTATGCTTGCTGAATTTTCGCCTCGTAAACATCGCGGGGTTTTACTTGGATCATTTAGTGTGATATGGACAATTGGATATGTTGTAGCCAATATTGTCGGAATTTTCGCAACAGATGCTTCTCCTGATGCATGGAAATGGATGTTAGCCTCTTCTGCCATTCCAGCATTTATTATTTTAATTATCCGCATGGGCACACCAGAATCGCCAAGATGGCTGGTAAGCAAAGGCCGAAATGAAGAAGCTCTTCAAATTGTTCAAAAATATATAGGACCAAACATTATTTTGGATGATGAAGTAGCGCAAGCTAAGAAAAGTAGCTTTGCATCTTTATTCCATAAGGATATGATTAAGCGTACAGCCTTTAACAGTATTTTCTTCGTATGTTTAGTAATTCCTTATTTTGCAATATACACATTTTTACCAATCATCCTAGATGAAATTGGCTTAAGAGCAGGTCATACTACGGATTTCTTATTAAATGGTCTTCTAATTATAGGAGCATTATTAGGGATTTGGTTTACTATTAAGTATTCTAGACGTGGTTTCTTAATTTCTTCCTTCATTGTATTGGTTATTTCTTTAGGTCTTTTAAGTGTATTACCAAGTAATCTAACAGTTCTTATGATTATCGCTTTCTCTGTATTTACATTGATTTTATCGGCCGTGAGTAATTTAGTAGGTGTCTTCCCTGCTGAAAGTTTCCCGACAGACATTCGTTCCTCAGGGGTAGGCTTTGCTACAGCTATTAGTCGGTTAGGTTCTGCTGCTAGTACGTTCTTACTTCCAATGAGTATGGCTAACCTTGGTGTACAAAATACGATGCTTTGTTTAACAGGTATTTTAGTCATCGGTACTCTTGTGTCGATTGCTTGGGCTCCAGAAACTAAAGCACTATCTTTAAGTGATGCTAGTAATGTTTCTGAATAAATAATCAACAAAATGCCATCTACTTTTATAGTAGATGGCATTTTGTTGATTATAGAAATCCTTTAAGCTTCCCCATGCATTGGATCTTCCTTATGCTTTGGCCCAATCATGTTGAATAAAATATTAAGAATAATCGCTGTAACAGAACCACAGACGATACCGTTAGATGTTAGAAGAGATATACTTTCTGGAAGTGCATCGAAAATACCTGGTACAACCGATACGCCGACACCAAGACTAACTGCAATTGCAGCAATCATGGCGTTTTCCGCTGACTCATTCATAACAGGTACTAGCATTCCCATACCTTGAGTTATTACCATACCGAACATCGCAAGCATTGCCGCACCAAGTACTGGTGTTGGAATAATCGTTGTTAACGCTGCGATTTTTGGTAGGAAGCCAAGTGCTACTAGTAATCCACCTGTGATGTAAATGACTTTACGATCTTTGACGCCCGACATGCGCGTAAGCCCCACGTTTTGTGAGAATGTTGTATATGGGAAGGCATTGAAAATCCCACCGATTACAGAAGCAAGACCTTCTGAACGATACCCACGAGCTAATTCTTTTGAATCTAATTTTTTATTACAAATATCACTTAGCGCAAAATAGACTCCTGTTGATTCCACTAAAGAAACCATTCCTACAAGGGTCATTGTAATAATTGCAGTAGCATCAAATGTTGGCATGCCGAAATAGAATGGCTGAACCATGTGCAATGCATCAGCTTCTGAAACTGGGCTAAAATCAACTTTACCCATAAATACTCCTAAGATTGTCCCAACAACTAATCCGATTAAAATAGAGATTGCGCGGACGAAACCTGTAGAGAAACGATAAACTACTAAAATAATAACTAATGTAATAAACGCTAAAGCTACATTCGAGCCAGATGCAAAATCTTTTGCACCTAGTCCACCCGCCATATTGTTTAAAGCTACTGGTAATAAAGAGATACCTATAATCGACACGACCGAACCTGTCACAACAGGTGGGAAGAATTTTACTAGCTTTCCGAAGAAGCCTGCAATAATCATAATGATTATACCTGATGCAATAATAGAACCATAAATATCTGTAATACCTTGCTCAGGATTTGTACCGATTGCAATAATTGGACTTACTGCTGTAAATGTACAGCCTAGTACTACTGGCAAACCAATACCGATAAATTTACCCGAATAAACTTGTAAAAGTGTTGCGATCCCACACATCATAATGTCAATCGCTACTAAATACGTCATTTGTGTTGAATCAAAGCCGATTGCCCCACCGATAATCAATGGCACTAAAATGGCTCCTGCATACATCGCAAGTAAATGTTGAATCGCTAGCGCAGTCGATTTAACTTCTTTCAGCAAAAGTTTCCCTCCTCTATAGGTGTAATGAATGCAGATTTAAACTACTTTTCAGCAGGTGTCCAAACGCATGCTGAAAGAAGTTAAAGCTTCCGGACGCAATTATGCCGAGGCATAATTGATCAGTATTCATCACGCATTAGCCTCCGCAGCAAACGTTACTTTGCCATCCTCAAGAGAATCTACAATCGCTAATGATTCTACACGAACACCTTGCTCACGTAATAATTTCCCGCCATCTTGGAAGCCTTTTTCAATAACAATGCCGACACCCACAACGTTTGCACCAGCTTGTGCTGCAATATCCAGCAAGCCTTTGACAGCTTCTCCATTAGCTAAGAAATCATCAATAATTAGGACATTATCATCTTCATTTAAGAAACTACGTGATACTGAAATATCATTTGTTTCATTTTTTGTGAAAGAATGTACTTTTGAAGAAAAAAGATTATCTGATAGTGTTAAAGATTTACGTTTACGCGCAAATACTACAGGAGCGCCGATTTCAAGCCCTAGCATAACAGATGGTGCGATACCTGAAGATTCAATTGTTAGTATTTTTGTAATGACCTGATCAGAGAAACGATTGGCAAACTCATGGCCAATTTCCTTCATAAGCATTGGGTCGATTTGATGATTTAAAAATGAATCTACTTTTAATACAGATGAAGATAATACTTTACCTTCTCGCAAAATTTTATCGTGTAATAACTTCATGTCCTTTTTATCCTTCTTTCTTATAGTAATAAGTTTTTATGAGCAAATAACAGTCCGTTACAGGCGAGCGCCAAGTTGCCTCTGGGCCACACGATATTGATGTCACGAAGGCGTTATCTCAGAAGAAATGCTCTTTTCAAGTAATAAAAAACGCCGAATACCTTGATCCATTCATCTATGAGTGGAGCAAAGCATTCAGCGTAAAAACGTCGAAACAAATAGAAAAAGTCATCATCTTATATGAGATCTCCTAAAGCATTGCTACCCATAGTCGATTTATTTACGGTAAATCGGTAGAAACTTGCGAGCCATATTCTCGCCATTATATGAGTGAAACAGTATGAAGCTGTAATACATAGCAATTATTTAAATCAGCATTTCATTCGGCTTGTGCCTATATGACTTACTGAATAAAGATTGATTTTTCGGAATTTACTGGCATTCCGATGAATTTTAATTGCAAATGTTCGTGTTTTACAATCAACGTACTGATTATATCAGACAATTTTCCAGCATGCTAGTCATTATTTTAATAAATGAAAAGGCACTGTCATAATAACGACATTTTTGTTAAATAACAGCGTAGCACGAATTAATAGACTCGATTGATTGTGTAACATATGATGCCACCCTTTTTTGGGTATAAACTGTGGAATAACAACTGTTACTCGATGTCCTGTTTTCTCGCATTGATGTTCAACCTTACCAATAAATTTCATCAATGGCTGCGTAATACTTCGATATGGTGAATAGTATGTTACAAGCCGTACATCTGGCTGCCAAGCTTTCCATTTCTCTTCAAAAGCTTTTGCGTCAGCTTGATCGAAGGCAACATAAAAGGCAATAATTTTGTCAACCTTTAATGAACGTGTGTAATGTAAAGTGTTTTCGACTACTTTCGTAATACCAGCCACAGGGACAATGAAAACATTTCCTTCAACATCAGGTAGTTCCTCATTATTTAATCTTAACTGTTCACCAACTGCCTGATAATGTTGTTTAATGCGATGGAACGTCAAAATAATTATTGGTAAGAAGATAAATACTGGCCATACTTGAGGTAATTTCGTCACAAAAAACATCATAGCGACAACAAAGGAAATAACCGCCCCGATCGTATTTATTGCAAATTTTGCACCCCAACCTTTTGGCTTTTCACGCCACCATTTTCGCATCATTCCAGCCTGCGCTAACGTAAACGGAATAAAAACGCCAACTGCATAAAGTGGAATTAAATGCTCTGTTGCCCCACCAAATAAAATGATTAAGACAATGGCAGCTAAACCAAGCATCAAGATTCCATTTGAATAACCGAGACGATCCCCACGAACTTCGAATATTCTTGGAATAAAACGGTCCTTCGATAAATTGACTGCTAGTAAAGGGAAGGCTGAATAACCTGTATTTGCAGCGAGTACTAAAATCATTGCTGTTGTTCCTTGCACTATATAGTAAAAAAAATTACGACCTACACTCGCCTCTGCAATTTGTGAAACAACTGTTTCTTTTGCACTTGGAGCAACTCCATAAAAATAAGCTAAACTTACAATACCGATAAATAGTACCGCTAAAATACCGCCCATCGCAAGTAACGTTTTAGACGCATTTTTTGGTCCTGGATCCTTAAAATTAGGAATAGCATTTGAAATGGCTTCAACACCAGTCAAAGCTGAACTTCCTGATGCAAATGCCTTTAATAATATAAAAAGACTAATTCCTGCAACTGGTGTACCAACTTTTGGATGCAACTCTGCTGGAACTTGCCCTGTTACTACATTGTAAATCCCTACTCCAATTAATATCAGCATGACTAATACAAACAAATATACTGGATACGCTAAAATGGATGCAGATTCTGTGACACCACGTAAGTTTAAAAGCGTTAAACATATAACAAAAAACACAGCGATATACACGTTATAGGGATGTAGACTTGGAAATGCCGAAGTAATCGCATCTGTCCCCGCCGACACACTTACCGCAACGGTTAAAATGTAATCGACAAGCAATGAACCACCAGCGACGAGACCGGCATTGACACCTAAATTTTCCCGAGAAACTACGTACGCACCACCACCATGTGGATACGCATAAATAACTTGACGATACGAAAAAATAAGTGCTGTTAATAACACAACTACCCCAGCGGCAATTGGTAGCGAATACCAAAAGGCAACAGTACTTACTGTCATGAGTACAATTAAAATTTGCTCAGGCCCGTACGCCACTGATGACAAAGCATCGGACGATAGTATGGCAAGAGCCTTTGTTTTACTAAGCTTCTGTTCCCCTAACGCATCGGATCTCAATGGTTTTCCGATAACATAACGTTTTAATGAGGATTTCATATACAACACCTTCTAATTTCATGGGATATGTTTCGCATTTCTAAATCGATTACACCTTAGCATAATCTGTTTTTCGTGCCGTGCACTGGGGCTTATTTCTATTTTCAAATGAGAATAAAAAAACGTCTACAAGTCATCACTAAATACGACTTGTAGACGCTCATTCGTCTGCCAAGCTCCAACTTTTCTGCTCTTAACGCTTACGAGGTTAGCTGTCGGATTCGGGCCTGAGTAGCCCTACCCTTCAATAAATGAAGAGATTCACCCCAAGGATTATTGTTAAACAATCCGTAAAAATTGGGTCCCCCGCGTTTAGTTGCTTCAGCGATTTAGAAATTTGAAACTTTTATAATGATGTCATATTACGCTCGTATTAAGAAAAAGTAAAGAAGAAAATTTTTTATTGTTATATGTGAAAAGCACAGATATTCTCGCGGATAGTATGTAATTATCCGTAGAATTAAAAAAGCTATCTTAAAAGTATTGTCTCACTTTTAAGATAGCTTATGCACATTATTTAATTTCACCTGTAGATGAATACATATTACTTCGTATTCATCTATCAGTTTGTACTTTCGATTTCGCAAATCCTATTATCAAGCTTAATTTAGACACTGTGCCTTTTCCCTTTTTAAAAGAACTTTTCAGTAACCTATTTCTATAAGAAAAAACGTTGCAAATCCGCTCGAGTACAGATTCTTTGTTAATACTACATATATAATCGTGCATACTTTAACTACATAAATATTGAGCTACAAAAAATTAGGCAAACATCTTCACATTTTTTCGCTAAACCTATAAAATAGTAATATATATTTTTCCTCCAAGAAACTTTATTTCTTATGTGATACTTTTTGAAATGAGGGAACAACATGGTTTACAAACGAATGACAAAATCGTCTGCTGAGGCGGTTTTAGATGGAGAAATAACAGGCTGGCGACGAATTTTACCGTTTCTTGGTCCAGCCTTCATCGCAGCGGTTGCCTATATTGATCCAGGCAACTTCGCAACAAATATTACAGCAGGTTCACAATATGGATATTTACTTCTTTGGGTAATCGCCTTTTCCAATTTAATGGCGGTGTTAATTCAATCTTTGTCAGCAAAGCTCGGTATTGCGACTGGCAAAAATTTACCTGAAGTAGCACGTGAACATTTTTCTAAAAAAACTTCTATTTTTTTATGGATACAGGCTGAATTGGTCATTATCGCAACAGATCTCGCAGAATTTATTGGGGCTGCACTAGGGCTGTACTTGTTATTCAACATTCCAATGTTACCTGCAGCGCTTATTACAGCAGTCGGCTCATTTGCTATTTTAGAATTACAACGCAGAGGCTTTAGGGCATTTGAAGCAGGTATTTCTGGTATGGTGCTAATTGTCGTGCTAGCCTTTGCATTCCAAACGTTTTTAGCACAACCAAATTGGGGCGAAGTAGCGATAGGGATGTTCTCTCCTCACTTTGAAGGGGTAGACTCACTGTTACTGGCAACAGGTATTTTAGGTGCGACGGTTATGCCACACGCTATTTACTTACATTCTTCATTGACACAAAATCGCATTGTTGGACGAAATGACAATGAAAAAAAACGTATTTTTCGTTTTGAGTTTATAGATATTGTGATTGCAATGATTATTGCAGGCGCCATCAATATGAGTATGCTAATTATTGCTGCCGCAGTATTCCATACACAAGGATTAGTAGTGGAAGATTTAGATATAGCCTATAACGGTTTAAGAGATGCTCTTGGACCAATGGCAGCAGTGTCCTTTGGTCTTGGTCTTCTTATTGCAGGTCTTGCTAGCTCTTCGGTGGGTACATTAGCAGGTGACGTTGTGATGCAGGGATTCATTAGAAGAAAAATACCCCTTTATTTGCGCCGAGCTATTACAATGTTACCTCCATTAGTCATCATTGCATCTGGAGTTAACGCAACCTATGCACTTGTCCTAAGTCAAGTTATTTTATCCTTTGGTATTGCCTTTGCCCTAATACCACTTGTTATGTTTACAAGTAAACGTGACATCATGGGTAACCTAGTCAACCACCGTGTTACCACAATATTAGGATGGTTTGTCGTGGTAATTGTAGTTGCTTTAAATCTTTATTTATTATGGCAAACGATATTCGGTTAAAAAAATGTGTCTGGGACAGTACTGGTCTAAACCTTAAAAAGCGCGAGAACGTTGATTTCTCGCGCTTTTCTGATGTGAAAACTTTTATATACTTACGCCCCAGCCTTATTTAAGCTCTTCTATTTTTTATCCTTAAATATCGATCTTCTCAATATTTCGAATCGCTAAATAGGCAACGCTGATTCCGATAATGGCTAATGTTATTGGAATGAAAATAATATCATTTAATGAAAAGTTCCCTGTATTGGAGGAAACGACCGATACAATAAGTATTGATGATAAAATCGTTGTGGGAATGGAGTATTTTCTCATACCAAAATACAATGGTATCAATGCCATCCCTGATGCTGCTACGGCATTCATTAATACAACTGGAATACGCTGCATAATTAAAGTAGTCGTTAATGAATCTGGAATCAATTCAAAACTTTCTGTAATAACACAAAAAATCGTCGTTATGAAAACATTCGATAAGATAATTGCACTAAAGGTAAAAAGTATAACAATGGCTAACTTTGAAGCAATTAATTTTTTCCTATTTATTGGATACATAAATGCCAAAGTGATCGTTTTATATTTGTATTCTCCAATAATAAATTTAGCGATTAATACCGATGCAAAAACAATAAATACTCCTCTTGTCATTGATTCTATGAAGGATAGTACCCCCTGATAATTTTCAAGATTTGGATCTCCTTCTACTTTTGTGATAAATAGAAGCATAAACACAAGACCTAATATCACAAAATTTGCGATGATAGCTCCTTTTACATATGAACCTAAATGATACTTTTTCATTTCCAGGCGCATTAAATTAAGCATTAACGACACCTCCATTGATTAATTTCAAGAAATAATCCTCTAATGAGCTTGTTTTTTTGCTAATGCCCTCAATATCAATATCATGCTCAATCAATGTTTTAGATAACATCTTCTGGGAAGCTGTCGCATCATAAATGCGAATAGCATGATCATCCATTAGCTTGAAATTAGTAATATGTAATTCCTTTTCTATAATAAAGGCTGCTTTTTTTCCATCGTTAACAATCACTTCAATATAATCTGTCTGACTGTGATTGATATCGTTCATTGATACTTCAGTAATTAATCTTCCATTCTTAATAACGCCAATGGTATCAGCCATTTGTTCAATTTCACCCAAAATGTGACTAGAAATAATAATCGTAATTCCATACTCTTTGCAAAGCATCTTGAATAGCTCTCGAAGCTCTTTAATTCCAACTGGATCTAGTCCATTAATCGGCTCATCTAAAATAAGTAATTCCGGCTTCGTAATAATAGCACGCGCGATACCCAATCGCTGTTTCATCCCAAGAGAAAAGTCTTTTACACGCTTCTTCTCTGTGTTTGTTAGTTTCACTAGATCTAGAACATGAGCAATTTCTTTCTTATCATAATAGCCCATATATTCGCAATGTAATTCTAAAGTTTCCTTTGCTGTTAAATGTTCATAGAAAATGGGATATTCAATAATCGTCCCCATCCTTTTCAGCACTTCATATGATCGATCAGTTAATTTTTCACCAAAGATTTCAATGTCTCCGCTCGTTGGCTTCGTGAGATTTGTCAGCATTTTCATGACCGTGGTTTTCCCAGCACCATTAGGACCTAAAAAGCCATAAATCTCCCCCTTTTTGACATGCATAGTGACGGCAGAAATCACTTCTTTTCCCTCATACACTTTCGTAAGCTGATTCGTTTTTATAATATATGTCATATAGATCTCTCCCTTAAATTTAGCTATCCTTATTATAAAAAATGAAACTCTCTAATTTATTACTTGATTCTTACAAATTTCTTAAGTGCAGAAGAAAAGCTTGCAAAGCAATTAGAATGCTCTACAAGCAAGACTGTTTAGTACATCATTCGTTTTAATGAAACCGTAAAAATGGTTTTCTCATAAGGAATACTTGAGAGCTGTATGGAGCCATCCATTAATTCTACAAGACGTTTTGTAATGGTTAAGCCAAGACCACTACCTTGGAAGGATTTATTTCTGGAATCCTCAAGCGTATACATTCTTTCAAAAACATTATCAATTTGATATTCTTCAATTCCCTTACCACGATCCCATACATCAATAAAAATGTTAGTATCATCATTTCTTACCGTTAGTCCAATAACGTTTCCTGCTGCCCCATAGGCAATAGCGTTTGACAGTAAATTGTTCAGAACTCTATCTAACGCTTCTTCATTACCAAGTGCATATATGGATATCTCTGGTATTGTAATATCTATCTCTAGCCCCATAGAGGTGACCATATCGTAAAATGATAAAATATTTTTTCGGCAAATTTCACTGACATTAATTTTTGTCATTGGATAATCTGTATCCCCAGCCTCCAATTTTGCCAAGTCAAAAAATGTATGGATTATTTTTAATACTTCCAATGTTTTCGTATGAACGCCCGTGAGCAACCGTTGCTGCTCCGCTTCACTAAGTGATTGCTTAAGCTGTAGCATTTCCGTATAACCTAGTACAACCGTTAAAGGTGTTTTAAGATCATGTGAGATATTGGCCAACATCTTTTTCATGGAGCTTTCCATTTTTCGATGTGTCGCCAGTACTTTTTGATTATGGTCTAGCAATCCATTCATCGCAATAAGCAGCTGCTGTAATTCTTGATTAGCTGTAGATACTAAAATCTTCTCGCTCGATTGTTCATCAATGATTGCTTGCAGTTTTTGATGCATGTATTGAATAGTAGCATCTTGTTGTTTTTTTGCCCTCACCTGAAAAATAATAATTCCTATGAGTAACACAATAATGAGTAATAGAATTATAATCATCTGTTTATCCTTCAAATTTATAGCCAATCCCCCAAAGCGTTTTAACATATTGAGGGTCGGATGGATTGTCTTCAATTTTTTCGCGTAATCTTCTTATATGTACATTAATAATATTTTCATCGCCATAGTAAGCATCATTCCAGATCAGTTGATAAATTTGCTGCTTTGTAAAAACTCGATTACGATTTGTTACGAATAATTTTAAGATGGCAAATTCCTTTGACGTAAGCTTTACTTTTTGCCCATTCTTCTCTACTGAAAAATTAACAAGATCTATCGTTAAGTTATCTAGCTCTAATACATCTTTCTTATCATCTACATGATTAGAGTATTGTGTAGCTCTTCTAATGGCGGCTTTGACACGTGCTGAAAATTCCAGCATCGAAAACGGCTTGGCGATATAATCATCTGCCCCTAATCCCAATCCTAACGCTTTATCAACATCACTATCTTTGGCTGACATGATGATAATTGGAAATGAAGCCTGTTCTCGTACGATCTTTAAAACTTCTAAACCATTAAGTTTCGGGATCATAATATCCAAGATCACTAAATCAAAGGAATTGTTTAAACAATTTTGTAATGCCTCTTCCCCATTTATTGCAGAGGTAACAAGGAACCCCTCCATCATTAAGTAGTTTTCTACCATTTCACGAATGGCTTCATCATCTTCTACTAGTAAAATATGCTTTTGCACTTTCATGCACCTCTTCTTTTTATTAGCTCATCACCATAACGTGTGGTTGATTTTGCCTTGGCGTAATTGTTGCTGTCGCTTCGTTAGCACTACGCTTTCGCACATACAAAACCCTGTTGCTGTCGCTTCGTTAACACTACGCTTTCGCACATACAAACCCTGTTGCTGTCGCTTCGTTAACACTACGCTTTCGCACAAATAAATTGCCACAGGACGTGGCGTTCTTAGACTGAGTTCCTCTATTTCAGTAGGTGTTTGGCCACCCCTACCATCTGTTGATTATTTCAAGATGTAGTCCTTTATTAATTGAAGCGGTAATAAACTAGTTTCATACAAGTCACCTGTGATAGTAATAACTAGTTCTTCCTTTGGCCAAATAAAAATATATTGTCCCCCAAAGCCTAATGCAAAGAAATATTGATTATCTACCGAAAAAGCTTTAGTTTCATCCTGTTTATTTACCCACCAATGCATCCCGTAATAGCCGATATTGTCATAAGTCATTAAATTAGGCTTTATCGAATGGTTAATCCAATCCTCTGAAACTATCCTTTTTTCGTTATATATACCCTTTTTTAAAACTAAAAGGCCTACTTTCATCATATCTTCTGCTTTTAATAAAAGACCATCTGCCCCTTTACTAATTTTCTTCTTATCCTCATACCATTGATATTTGAGAATACCTAATGGTTGAAATAAATAACGATTGGCAAATTCTTTTGTTTTCATATTCGTCACTTGCTGCAATATAGCAGATAGTATATGGGAGCAACCCGAGTTATAATTCATATGCGAACCAACTGGATGCACCATCGGACGATCTATTATAAATTTTACTATATCAGAATGAAATACCATAGGAGCAAAACTATTCCATTCACCAAATTCCGGGAAATCTAACCCCTCCGTCATTGTTAAAAGGTGATATATTGTCATATCCATTTTACGTTTATCACCTTGCCGTTCGAATAGTTCAGGAAAAAAAGAATGGACAGGTATATGAACAGATTCTATATATTTTTGATCTATTGCAATGCCAAATAAGATGGAAAGAATACTCTTTGTGCAAGAATTAATTTTATGAAGTTTCTGTTGTTGTTTCTTGTTTTTATAGTATTGAAATATCGTTTTGCCATGACTATTAATCAAGAAAGTATTAATCTTTTCTTTTTTTAATCTGTTTTGTAAAAATGGATAGTCTATCATCTTTCCCCCTCTTATTATTAGTCTTCTCCTATTGGGTTTTTACGTGCAATTTTGCTGCCCGTTTATACTGAATAAATTATTTAAAATTTGCCTCCTTACCAAAAATTGCGGATGCCTTTTGTTAAAATATATGCTCTGTATATTAGTTGATCTTCGTTCCGACTGGGCGACTCTTTGGGGATTAGCGTCACAGATGAGACCATGGAGCGAGCAGGTAGAGGAACGAAGGCTAAAAACATCACATCCTGTGATAACGCCTTCGTGACCTACATCGTGTAGGCCCAAGCGGCTCATCGGACGCCCCTAGGAAGCTTTGCTCTGTGCGAAAGCGAAGTGCTAACGTAGCGGCGGCAATTGTTTTATCTGCGCGAAAGCGTAGCGGCAACAACAACAACAACAACAACAACAAATGTTTTCTGTCGCGAAAGCGAAGCGACAGCAACAAAGCGCCCAGTCGGAACGGAAATCAACCACACGCTATGATGATTAGTCTATAATTTACCATATGACATGTTTTCGTTTTATAGATATTTTGCAAAATAGTAAAAAAAGCTGTTCCATAAACCATCATTCAATGGATTATAGAACAGCTTTAATATTAGTCTTCCACCTTTAAATCACATTCTTCAAGTGGGAGCATTTTTGTTTTATGCTTGATTTTATAGCCAAGCCATAACAGTAAGAACAGTGGAATACCAATGTATGAAACAACGACTCCGTACCAATCAATTTTATCACCCATAAAGGCCGTGTAGTTTTGACCGATAACAACAATCATACAAACTGTAAAGGCAAATAGCGGACCGAATGGAAATAGCTTCGCTTTATATGGCAGCAATTTCGGATCCAAGCCTTGTACCTCGAACGCTCGACGGAAACGATAATGGCTAAATGCAATTCCTAGCCAAGCAATGAAGCCAGACATCCCAGAGGCATTTAGAAGCCACATATAGACTACACCATCACCAAAGAATGAAGCTAAAAATGCTAAGGAACCTACAGCTAATGTCGCCAATAATGCGTAAATCGGAATACCTCGACGGCTTAGTTTAGCGAAAAATTTTGGTGCATGTCCATCTACTGCTAATTGCCAAAGCATACGAGAAGATGCATAGAGCCCTGAATTCCCTGCTGACAGCATAGCCGTTAAAATGACGGCATTCATCAATGAAGCAGCAAACGCAATTCCTAAACGGTCGAATACTAGTGTAAATGGTGATACAGCGATATCTTCAGACAACAAACGTTCGTCTGTAAATGGAATTAACATCCCAATTGCAGCAATTGCTAAAATATAAAATAACAGAATTCGCCAAAAAACTGACTTAACAGCTTTCGGAATATTTTTACCAGGATCATCCGTTTCTCCTGCTGTTATTCCAAGTAGCTCTGTCCCCTGGAACGAGAATCCCGCTGCTAAGAAAATACCAAATGTAGCAAAGAAGCCACCGTGGAATGGTCCATCACTAATAAAGAAATTCGTAAAGCCTACAGGAGCTTGCCCACCTATAATACCAAAAATCATTAAGAAACTGGTGATAATAAAAACGATTACAGTTACAACCTTAATCATTGCAAACCAATATTCACTTTCACCGTAGCTTTTTACCGATAATAGATTGAACATTAAAACTACAGCGATAAATAAAGCAGTCCAAAGTGCTGATGAGCTATCTGGGAACCAATATTTCATAATTAACGATACAGCTGAAATTTCTGCCGCAATGGTAATCGCCCAGTTGTACCAGTAGTTCCAGCCAAGTGCAAAGCCTAATGCCGGATCTACAAATTTTGTAGCATACGTACTAAATGAGCCCGATGATGGCATATAAGCTGCCATTTCGCCTAAGCTCGTCATTAAAAAGTACACCATAACACCGATTAATGCATAGGCGAGCAGTGCACCGCCAGGGCCTGCTTGTGCAATGGCACCACCACTAGCTAAAAACAATCCTGTACCGATTGTACCGCCTAATGAAATCATAGTAATATGACGGCTTTTTAATTCTTTTTTCAACTTCGGCGCTTTATGGCCGAGCTGATTCACTTTTATTTCACTCACGATATAGCTTCCTTCCTTCTTTAAGAGGCAAAAAAAATGCCATCACATGAACGTAGTGATGGCTAAGTTAATCCTCAGTTCTTTCAAAAACGATAGCTCAACACGTTGTTCCAAACGTGACAGTTCTGTTCCTTTCGGAGACAGCCCCAGCATGAGGTTTTCAAGTCCCCTCACACTTCGGCGATATTTCCTTTCAACTAATTTCTCTAATGCTTGTCATTTCCATTAGTATACTCTTAAATAACGCGACCTCTACCTCAATGCAAACTTGAGGCATATAATTATTAAATTTATGATGTGTACTAGTTTAACATACGACCTTTGACATTTCAATAACCTGATTAATGTTCTGTATTTTACGAATTTTCAACCATTTTAAATAATTTGATAAAGTGGTATAGTAGTTCAATTATAATCGTTCTTACAGGGGGGATCAATTTGACTACTGATGAACATTCCAATACTTATCCTAGCAAGAAAATTAGCTGGAGAGGAACAACCTTATTACTAGTTATCGGCGTAATTTGTATTGCCTCTACATTACGGATGCCGCTAACTGTTGTTGGGCCTATTATTTCCTTTATCCGTGAAGATCTCGGCATATCCAATGTACTAGCGGGTTTTCTAACAACTATCCCATTACTAGCATTCGCCATCATATCACCATTTGCTCCAAATGTCGCACGTAAATTCGGGCTAGAATTAACATTATTTTTATCAACTATTCTTTTAGCATTAGGGATTGTACTACGATCCCTTGGCACAACTGCTTTACTCGTGTCTGGAACTGTACTAATTGGTATAGCTATTTCATTCGGTAACGTACTTATTCCAGGATTACTTAAATTGAAGTTTCCCTATCACGTAGGTTTACTTATGGCATTTTTCACAATGTCGATGAATTTGACAGCTGGGCTAGGTGCTGGCATCAGCTATCCTATTGCCATTTCACCACTTGGCTGGCAAGGTGCACTAGCTATCGCGCTTGTTCTTGTGGTGTTAACCATTTTAATTTGGATTCCACAGTTGAAATTTAATAAGCCTGAACTGCCTTTTAAGACTATGAAAGAACGTACACCTTTATGGAAATCACCTGTTACTTGGGCTGTAACAGGCGCTATGGGATTACAATCATTATTATTCTATACAACTGCTGCTTGGATTCCTGAAATATACATTGCGCAAGGATTAGCCGCTGATCGTGCAGGCTGGATGTTTTCCATCATGCAATTTTCACAAGTCCCAATGGCTTTAGCTGTGCCTATTATTGCAAGTAAAATGACGTCTCAACGGCCCCTTGTAATAATGTTTACGTCATTTTACATAGTTGGCTTTATTGGAGTAGTAATGGAATGGACAAGCCTCGCAGTACTGTGGATGGTGCTACTAGGCTTAGCAGGGGGTGCTTCATTCGCATTAGCGATGATGTTCTTTACACTACGTACCCGTACAGCCTTTGAAGCAGCTGATTTATCAGGCTTTGCACAATCCTTAGGATACTTATTTGCCGCAACCGGTCCAATCCTATTTGGATATTTGCACGATTTATTCGGCGGCTGGAACATCGCTGGCTGGCTCTTTGTTGTCGTAGCATTGATACTGTTCTTATGTTCTTTTAGGGCTTCTAAAAATGAATATGTGAATTAAAAAAAGCAGCTCATATGCTGCCTTTTTTCGATTAATAAGGTGGTTTCTGATAAAAATAGTTCGGTGTATTGTAAGCATTAACAAAAGGCTTATGGTAAATATGAGTTGTAGCTGGCGAAAGAGGTGGAATCAACCACGCCCAATTGCCTGTAACCTCACGATCTGCTGCTGCTTCCGCTTCCTCAAACAATTTAAATTGCTGAGCTGCAGTATGATGATCTACAATGCTCACACCATCTTCTTTAAATGAATGCAATACCGCAATATTGAGCTCAACTAGTGCCCGATCACGCCATAGAGAAGCCTGTTTTGTTGTATCGAGGTTAAAAATTTCTGCTATAGCAGGCAACATATTATAACGCTCATGATCTGCTAAATTACGTGCCCCGATTTCTGTGCCCATATACCAGCCATTAAATGGAGCTGCCTGAAAATCAATACCCGCCATTTGGAAGCGCATGCTCGAAATAATTGGCACTGCATACCATTTTAACCCTAGCTTCTCGACTTGAGGAGCTTCAGGGTGACGAATCGGAACCTCGAGTACATATTCATCAGGGATTGCAAACACTTGCGGCTCTCTTCCATCTACCTGTACAACAAGCGGAAGCACATCAAATGCTGTTTTTCCGCCTTGCCAGCCAAGTGATTCACATATTTTTGTGAACTCTACGGAATGTTGATCACCAATGATCCCAGATTCCGTTTCATAGCCCGCATAACGGATTAGCTGGTGATTCCATATACGCACTCGCCCTGGTGCAAAAACGGTGATTGTTGGACGAATTTTCCCGTCATTTGTTGCATATTGAATATGCTCAAGTAAAGCATTGAACACAGCCTCTTCCGTTAGCGTATCTCTGGCATCTCTAACATGCAATGATTGCCAAAACAAACGGCCAATACACTTATTACTATTGCGCCATGCCACTCGTGCACCAAAGGTTAACTCCTCCGTCGTCGGTATATATTCTCCTGCTATTTTAATTTGCTGTAATTTATTTTCTAGCCATGTTTTAGACTCATTTTGTTCTACTCGATAAAGTTCTAAAAACTGCTGTATCTCATGTAAATTCATGTCGAACTCCTCCATCTACCCTCATATTAGAGGAACGGAACTATAATCACCACGAAAATATTTGCTGGAAAACATACATATTGCATATATGAAATACTTTGTTCAAATTTATACGTCACTATCATGTAATTTCATTAGATAGCAAAAACTTTATTTTAAAGACTTTATTAGAAGTCGTTTTCTCTAGAATCAGCCCTGATATTAATTATTAGTCATTGATTTATTTTATATTTATTTCGAGTGACCATCCCCAGTTAGTTAGGAGTATTCCTGTTAGAAAGATTTTTATGGCTTGAAAAAAAGATTTGTTTATCTACCCTACGCGAAGCGAATGTTTTCTGTGCGAAAGCGTAGTGCAACGTAGCGACAGCAACATTGTTTTTTCTGCGCGAAAGCGTAGCTCAGCGGCATTGTTTATCTGTGAGAAAGCGTAGCGTCAGCGGCAACAAAGCGGAGGAAAGGGCTCTACGCTCACCCGTAGGAAGCCTTGCTCTGTGCGAAAGCGAAGCGACAGCAACAAATTGTTTTATCTGTGCGAAAGCGAAGCGACAGCAACAAAGCGAGTAGCTCGTAGCGAAAAACAGTGTCTTCTAAACTAATCAGAATAGACAAAAGCGAATAATAAACACACCTGAAATAAAATATTTTTTTAAATTAAATTTTTTAGTGGATGAATGTCGCTAATCCTTTTAACAACTATTAATATTATAGATTTTAGAGAGGAGGGGAATAATTATGTCTCAAGAATATGGTTCTGGATCTGGATCTAGTTCATCATTTGCGCTAATCGTTGTTCTATTCATTCTTCTGATTATTGTTGGCGCTAGCTTTATGTCAAAATATTATTAATACCCAACACCGCCTCTGATGCTCATAATTATTAGGATCATACAAGCTTATCCTTTACACCTTCAAATATTAAATAAGGGTCACTATCCTCCGCGTGATCCTTTTAATTTTCCCTCTTTCAAAGTATTCATCCCTATACAACCCCACAAAGTACATTCAATACATCCATCTGACTTTGCGAGCATAATAAAAAGCACCTAATTATGAAATGCCTAACAATCAAATCCACTCTACGTCTTTTAATTTATGAAAGTCTTGATCTCTTTTGATTTCCGTTCCGACTGGGGGCGTCCGCTGAGCCGCTGATCCACAAGGAGTCGCTCAATCGGAACGAAGATCAACTGATATATAACGCATATATTTTAAAAAATGTCATCCACAACTTTTGGTGATGAGCCTTTCATTTCCTCATATGTAGAATCTAAATCTAGCTATACATCCATATGATAAAAGTTTTTCCTCTTTAACTAAAATTTTGTGTTTAATTAAATATAAATTTGTACATCCTCTTAATAGTTTCAAAAACTTATTGAGGAGGAGATTTGGGGTGAATAATTTCGAGAATACTAATGCCTCCCAAGATTATATTCAAAAGGGACTATTAAACACAAAACTATCAAAAAATATAACTACTATAAAAGAAGCTTTCGGGAACAGTAGTGACCTTATTATACGAGAAACATTAATAGGGAAATCAAAGGAACAATCAATCGCAATCGCTATTATTCACACGGATGGTTTAGCTGATAACACCATAATTTCAGACTTTATCGTAGAACCTCTCCTATCTGATTTAAAGGAAACTTCCGAAACAACGATCAATGAATTAGATCAACATTTAAAGAATTACTGTTTAACAGTTGGACATGTTAACGATATTGCTGATTTTACTGCTTTATTTAACGCCATTTTAAACGGGGACACCGTTATATTGCTAGATGGTCTGGCAAAAGGGCTTGCGACGAGTACTAAAAGTTCGAAGGATAGAGCAATAACAGAACCTGCAACGGAAGCTGTCATTAGAGGCCCTAGGGAGTCATTTACGGAGACTTTGAGAACTAATACAGCTTTAATTCGGCGTAAAATCAAAAGCCCAAACCTTTGGATAAAATCTATGGTCATTGGTGATGTCACTCAAACAGACGTTGCCGTTATGTATATAAATGGAATCGCAAATGAAAAAATTGTACAGGAAGTTTTTGAGAGACTGGATCAAATTGAAATCGATGGCATTTTAGAAAGCGGCTATATCGAAGCACTAATTCAAGATTCAAAGTTCTCTATATTTCCCACTGTTTATAATTCTGAACGTCCAGATGTTATTGCAAGCGAATTATTAGAAGGTAAAATTGCTATTTTAGTAGATGGTACTCCCTTTGTTTTAATTGTACCTGCATTATTTACTTCCTTCTTACAATCCGCAGAGGATTATTATCAACATCCATTTATCAGTTCATTTATTCGTATCATTAGGTTTTTAGGGATTAGTCTTGCCTTAGCTGCCCCTTCTCTCTATATTTCGCTCACGACTTTTCACCACGAAATGATACCCACCTCTTTGCTAATCAATATTTATTCACAGCGAGAAGGTGTACCATTTCCTGTATTTGTCGAAGCTTTGATTATGGAGATTGCATTTGAAGTTCTTAGGGAAGCCGGACTTCGAATGCCAAGAATGATAGGGCCTGCTATATCAATTGTAGGAACATTGATTATTGGGCAAGCAGCTGTACAAGCAGGTATCGTTTCGGCATCAATGGTTATTATTGTAGCCTTAACAGCGATATGCAGCTTCCTTTTTCCTGCATATGGATTATCTAACTCCATACGGATTTTACGCTTTCCGTTAATGGGGTTAGCAGCAATGTTTGGATTATTTGGAGTGTTTATAGGAATGATGTTTCTTATTTTGCATTTATGTAGTTTACGTTCATTTGGTGTACCTTATATGAGTCCTTTTGCACCATTAATTCCAAAGGATCAAAAAGATGCACTAATAATTGTTTCTCGCCGATCTTTGTTAACTCGTCCACGATTAATTAGCCAAATTAATAATGTTAGAGGACATAAACAATTAAAAAATAAGAAACGACCGGCCCACTAACAATATGAAAATAACGATTTTACTCATTATCTTAATGCAAATTTGAAGTAGTTGTTGGAGTAAACACGAATAATAAATAAAGGTAGATCAAGGTCAATGTGAAAACTCAAGGTTTGGGGATGACTATGTAGAACGTAAAATTAAAGGAGTAATCTATATGCTTATAGTGTTAGGAATATTAATTATTACAGCTTGTATTATTTTTTTTGAGCTGCCCAGTTTAAAAAAAGAAGATGCTAAAACAATTTGGACATTTTCCCTTTTGCTAACTATCGGTGTCGCCTTAAATATTGGTATAAGTTTAAAAGTAATACACTTTAGTCCGCTGGATGTAATTATGTATATTTTCCATCCAATTAGTGACTTTTTAAAAGCAACGCTATTAAAAAAATAATTTTTTTAAAAGAGGGGCATATTTATGGAAAAGCAATTGATAAGTTCGCGGCAATTCACAATAATTGTAATTCTTTTTACCGTAGGGACAAGTATTTTAATTATCCCTGCAAGCATCGCAAGTGAAGTAAAACAGGATGCTTGGATTGTAGCAATTATAGGTACGTTATTGAGTATGCTTATACTAAAACTGTTTATGGCTTTAGTAAAAAAAATGCCTACTCTAACCTTTGTTGAGATTACGGAGAAAATATTGGGGAGTTTTTTAGGGAAAATTTTTACCATTGGATTTGTCATTTTAACATTGTTATCATCTGGTGAGCTACTATATTTTATCGGAAATTTTCTTCAGACAGAAGTAATGCCAGAGACGCCGCCAGTTGTATTTTCAATATTATTTAACCTTATTATACTTTTTGCAGCTTATTTAGGAATAGAAGTTTTTGCGCGTACATTAGAAATACTATTCCCCGTTTTTCTGTTAATATTTATTATTTTTGTGTTATTTATAAGCCCTGAAATAGAGATTAAAAATGTACAACCAATTTTAGAAGTTTCACCAAAGCCTCTTATGTATAGCATTTTACATTTTATGGGTCTGTTCTCTTTTCCATTAGTTGTTATATTAATGGTTTTTCCATCTGCTATCAATGACTATAAATCCGGTGAGAAAGGATTTTATATTGGCACACTTGTGGGAGGATTAATTTTAACAATTGTTATAGCATTATCAATTTTAGTATTGGGAGTAACGAATACATCTCTTAGAACCTTTCCTAGTTACACTCTAGCGCAAAGAATTTCGATTGGTAATTTCCTGCAACGTATTGAAGTTATTATGGCTTTTATTTGGATGGTCACGATATTTGTCAGAGCCTCCGTGTATTTTTACGCAACCGTAAAGGGGTTAGGACAAATACTTAAAATTAATGATCACAG
The DNA here is from genome assembly GCF_030209535.1 of Lysinibacillus sp. fls2-241-R2A-57. NCBI lineage: Bacteria > Bacillati > Bacillota > Bacilli > Caryophanales > Bacillaceae > Lysinibacillus > Lysinibacillus sp. fls2-241-R2A-57. The sequence continues at coordinate 481 of NZ_JARVRU010000026.1, read as the reverse complement.
ACGGTTAATCCTTCCACTTGGGATGATTACAGTTGCACTTTCTCAAATTGTACATCCAAATATTATGCACTCTACTAAATATAATAAAGAAACTTGGCCCTTATATATTTCATTATTTGCCCTTTTTCTTCCTTTACTATTACTTATTATCGCGAAATTAAGAAATATTAAGGGCCCTGAAAATGATACATTAAATAATAAAGACTCCGGTACAACCTAGATCGCACATCCATTATTAATCCTATTAATAAATTGGGTGTGCAGTTTTGCATTTTAACTTCTTTCAGCAAATGTCTTTTGTAGCGAAAGCAAAGCGTTAGCTATAAGTATTATTTCTAGCAAATGCAAGCGTCATAAGATTATTTACATGCTTTAGTCATCTACAAGCATAAGAAAAAGCATGTTACACGAATGTGCAACATGCTTGATGACCCCTACGGGATTCGAACCCGTGTTACCGCCGTGAAAGGGCGGTGTCTTA